>QEXW01000098.1 GCA_003130845.1 Anaerolineae bacterium | reverse complement strand
GTGGATGGCAAAGAAAAATTAGACATTCCGGCTGGCACACAACCGGGGCGGGTCTTCACTTTACGCGGCAAAGGTGTACCTCGTTTACGCCAGAACGGACGCGGCGACCAAAAGGTGATTGTCAACGTCGAAATTCCCACCAAGCTAACTGCTGAACAGCGTGATTTGTTCGAGAAACTGGCAAAAACCCTCGGCACAACACCTAAGCCACAAGAAAAGGGTTTCTTTGATAAGTTGAATGAATTTTTTGGGGGATAAAGAATGAACTGGCTCGAAGTTTCGCTGACCGTACCCGGTGAATTGGCCGAGGCTGTGGCTGAAGTGTTGGGACGCTTTGCCCCAAACGGTGTGATGACCGAACAGGCTGTTGAATTTCTGGACGACGAAGATGAAGGTACCCCGACCGGCGATATTGCCGTCAAGGCCTATTTGCCGATGGATGAACATTTAGAAGAAACGCGCCGAAAACTAGAAGAAGCACTGTTTTATCTGGGGTTGATTCAGCCGCTTCCGGCACCCAATTACACCGCGATAGGTGACCAGAATTGGATGGAAGCCTGGAAATCACGCTATCAACCTCTGCCGATTGGAAAACGATTGATGATTGTGCCGGCTTGGCTGGAGTTGACCGACCCGGAACGCATTGGCATCAAAATTGACCCAGGCATGGCGTTTGGCACAGGGGCCCATCCCTCTACACAGTTGTGCCTTGAGCTCGTAGAAGCGGTCTTTGCTCAGCGGTCTGAAGTCTCTGCGGTGATTGATATTGGCTGTGGTTCGGGCATTCTCTCAATTGCGGCCCTCAAACTAGGTGCTGCTTTTGCGTTAGGCGTGGATATTGACGAAGCAGCCATTGCGAACAGCCGCGAAAATGCACAACACAACGGTCTCTCTGACCCGGTGTTCCAGTTGGGGGTTGGCTCGGTAGAGGATGTGCGGGCTGCGAAATTCTCTATCACACGTGCGCCATTGGTTCTGGCCAATATCCTGGCGCCTGTGTTGATTCGTTTGTTTGATGTTGGTTTGGCAGAACTCGTTGAGCCAGAGGGCGCGCTCATCCTGGCGGGCATTTTGGAACATCAGGCGCAGGAAATCGTGCAGGCAGCGCAAGCTCATGGTTTGCGGCTCAGCGAGCGCCGGCAAATCAACGATTGGGTTGCCTTGCTTTGTCAGAAATGAAACACGTTTAGCGGGTATAGGCTACATACAGCTTCATCCTTCCCAAGCGCAGTAAGGCCCCACTGGGTAATGGATAGGCTTGGTTAGGGGTCAGTTTTTGCTCATTGAGCCAGGTACCGTTGGTGCTTTGCAGGTCAATCACTTCATAGCCGGTCGCTGTGCGCCGAATGCGCGCATGCCGGCGCGAAACTCCATGCCCAAAGGCATCATAAATCGCTAAGTCCACCATATATTCGGCGGTGTCGTCGGTCTTGCGGCCGATTAAAAAATCGTCCTCTGTGCAAATTTCGAAGGGCATTTGGTCGTCTAGGAAAAAAAATGCAATCCCGCTATCGGGGACGATGGCAGGTTGTCGCGGAGGGTGGTCTTGTGGTTTTAGGTCGGAAGTACCAAACCGACTGGTGCCTCCGGCGCGCCCGCTGCCTTCCTCAAAGGCCGTACCGCAATAGGTGCAAAAGATGGCACCTGGTTCATTGTACCGTTTGCAAGATGGACAGAATTTCCCAGATTGTGGTTGCATGCGTGCTCCTTATGTGAAAAAATAAACGCCACTTGGTTACCAATCAAGTTGTCATTCACACTTTTTACTTGTACAGTACAATCAAGTTCAGTCGGCCTAAAGTCAGCACATCGCCACTCGTAAGACGACAAGGTGTGTTTGGCAACAAACGCCGGCCATTGATGCGCGTGCCATTGGTGCTGTTTAGGTCCGTGATGTAGTAACCGTCTTCTTCTCGATGAATAGCAGCGTGACGTCGAGAAACCCCCAATTGAATGGCATCAAAAGGTGTCAAATCTACAACGAACTCGCCTGTGCCAGAAGCCCGGCGGCCTAGAATGGCTTCTTCTTTATGCACTATCGTCACGGGTAACGTGTTTTCTAGGTAAATTCCTAACCCACTTTCAGGGACAAGCGACTTGGTATATTTCCTCGTTCGAATGGAAACGATGTCGCGGTTATCATCTTCATCAAATCGGTTGGTTGCGCGTGTATCTTGGGGTGGACCGTTCAGCGGCGCACCACAAAACGTGCAAAGAATCGCGCCGGGCTTGTTACGCAATTTGCACGAGGGGCAGATTTCTCCAACAACTGTCATAATTCCCATCCAACCTATACTATACACCAAAATCATCCTAGCAGGAAATAGGAGATTTGAAACGACCTACGCATAGCCTATTTTGATAGTTTATCAGATGAAAACTTTAACTGCAGGGTGATTAAAAAATTATCCTGTACTTTCTTATTGCAACAAGTTACAATAAGGACATGACTTGTACCCCAACCCACCTGGCCAGCCAAATTCAAGAACATGGCTTTCGCTTAACTCGGCAACGATTGGCCATTCTTAACATTCTCTATGATTCAGGTGGACATTTGACGCCCACCGAAGTTTTTCAGCGTTTGCATGTGCTCTTGCCCGGTGTTACCGAGCCAACAGTGTATCGTAATTTAGATTTTTTGCGTCAGCACGGTTTTATCCATGCCACCTCTACGCCGAGTGGGCGCTTGGAATATCAAATCGTCACCCATTCTCATCATCACCTGACTTGTAAAATCTGTGGCGCTACGATTGAATTTGAGGATGAACACCTTCAACCGCTCTTTGCTCGGCTTGAAGAAATGACCGGCTACCACCTGTCGGAACATCACGTAACTTTCATGGGCTTCTGCCCGCAATGCAAATCGAAAGGAGAATAAAATGCACTACGCTCCGGCTCCTCTCCACATCCCTGATGGATTTTTGAACTTGGTCATTTCGCTCATTTTCTGGGTGCTGACCATCTTGGCGGTTGCGCTTGCCATTTCCAAAACAGGCCAAGCATTGGGTGAGAAACAAATACCCTTAATGGGTATTATGGCAGCCTTTGTGTTTGCAGCACAAATGCTCAATTTTCCGGTTGCCGGCGGCACCTCCGGTCACTTTTTGGGTGGTGCCCTGACTGCTATTGTGCTTGGGCCTTGGGCAGGCATCCTGGTGATGACGGCGGTCATTGCCGTGCAAGCACTTTTGTTTCAAGATGGAGGTCTGTTGGTGATGGGGGCCAACATCTTCGACATGGGCGTGTTGACCGCCATGATTGGTTTTGGGCTTTATCGCTTGGTTTCAGCCTCCAACAGCCGCACGCTTAAATTGGCGGTAGCAGGCGTGGCAGCCTGGCTTTCGACCGTTGCGGCTGCTTTTCTCACTGCCATTCAACTCGGGCTCAGTGGCACCTCCAGCTTGTCTATCGTTTTGCCGGCCATGTTAGGCGTGCATCTCATCATTGGAATTGGTGAAGGTCTGATCACGGTTGCTGCGCTGGCTTTCATCATGCAAACCCGCCCCGATTTGATGCAAGCGGACCGTGTGGCCGAAAGAGGTGGACGCGGTTGGATTGTGGTGGGTGTCATCGTCTCTTTGGTAGCTGTTTTGCTTTCGCCCTTGGCTTCAGCCGACCCGGATGGCCTAGAACGAGTGGCCGAAGACCTGGGCTTTCTTCAGGCCGGCTTGGATGCTCCGTATCAAATTCTGCCCGACTATACTATCCCCTTCTTGGGTGAAACCCCGCTCTCGACCATTGTGGCCGGCATTGTTGGCGTGCTAGTGGTCTTGGGCCTGATGGTGGTAGTAGGAAGTGCCTTGAAGAAAAAGCCTGCCTAGTAGCTAGGTGTTTTCTTCGCAGAACGGAATACCGGTATTTCACATGCATGCGAACGCCTTTGACCGTTACTACGCTGCCGAGAGCCTTCTACACCGCCTAGACCCGCGCGTTAAGGTCGTAGTAACGGTCGCTTTCATTCTCTCTAATGCGCTGTTGCCTGATGGCGCTTGGGCTGCCTTTGGCTTGGCCTGGATTTTGCTGTTAGTCGCCAATGCCGCCTCTCAATTGGGCGTGGATTTTACCTTTCGCCGCTCGTTCATTGCGCTGCCGTTTATGTTGGTGGCAGTTTCGGCGGTTTTTACCCCGTTGGGGCAACCCTTGATGGAGTGGACGGTGTGGGGCATCCGGCTAACGCTGACGGATGCGGGCATCATCCGTTTTGGCAGCATCTTATTGCGGACCTGGCTCTCGGTACAAGCAGGCATTTTGCTGGTGGCCGTCACCCCCTTTCCTGACTTGATTCACGCCTTTGAACATCTACGTGTACCCGCTGTTTTGACGACAATTGTCGCTTTTTTATATCGTTACCTATTTGTTTTGACCGATGAAGTCTTGCGCTTGCTTCGTGCCCGCGAGGCACGCTCGGCGGTCGTGGAAGGACAAAAAAGTGGCCGCACTCTCTTTTGGCGCGCCCAAATTGCCGGTCACATGGCCGGACAACTCTTTTTGCGCAGTTATGAGCGCTCTGACCGTATTTACAATGCCATGTTGGCGCGCGGCTACACCGGACAGATGCGTACCTTGCGCGCTCATACGATGCGAGCTCGGGATTGGTTGATTCTTTTTTCTGTTCTCTTGGCGCTTGCTCTGATTCAACTGACTGGAAGGATTGGCTGAATGCCTGTTACACACCCTACTCCGCCTTTGGTGATTCCCTCTTCCGAATGTGATGTCTTGCAAGTTACCAATTTGCACTTTGCTTATCCAGATGGTCAGATTGCGCTGCGGGGGGTGAATCTGGTTTTGCATAAGGGCGAAAAAGTAGTATTGGCCGGGCCAAACGGTGCGGGCAAAAGCACACTGATGCTTCACCTCAATGGCATTTTGAATGGCAGCGAGGGGCATATTTGCGTGGCCGGTCTACCCCTCAACCACAAGACTCTGCCCCAGATTCGCGCTGCGGTTGGCTTGGTTTTTCAGAATCCCGATGACCAATTATTTTCTCCGACCGTTTTTGAAGATGTAGCCTTTGGGCCGCTTCACATGGGGTATCCCGAAGCCGAAGTGCATGCGCGCGTTGAGCAGGCTCTGGCACGGGTAGGGATGAGCGCCTACCGCGATCGCCTTTCCCATCATCTCAGCATGGGTGAAAAGAAACGAATTGCCATTGCAACCGTTCTTGCGATGAGTCCACAATTGCTGGTTCTGGATGAACCCTCCGCCGGGTTAGACCCGCGTGCCCGCCGCGCGCTTATCCATCTGCTCAAGGAACTTGAAATTACCATGCTCGTCTCGACGCACGACTTGGCTCTGGCGCGCGAGGTCTTTCCACGCATGGTGATTTTAGACGAAGGGCAAATTGTAGCCGATGGCCCAACCACAGAATTGCTGGAAAATGCTGCCCTGCTCGAAGCGCACGGGCTGGAAAAACCCTAAAAAATAACCGCCGGAGAAACTCTCTCACCGGCGGTTTGACGTTTGATAGCCTAAAGCGTTGGCTTGCACTCTTTATTCTTGTGTTCGCAAACTAGGCCGAAATGCATATCGTTTACGAATTTGGGGCAAGAAGTATTCATCGAAAAAGCGGTCTAGGTCGTAATCCGGCGACCAGCCCCAATCTTTCCGTGCTGCCGAATCGTCCATGTCTTCAGGCCAGGAATCTACAATCCCTTGGCGGCGTGGGTTAGGCTCAAAGGTGATGCGTGTGCCAGGGAAGGCGTTATCGGCGCGTCGGCGAAATTCACCCGCTGTCAGACTAAAGGCGGTGATGTTATACACCTGCCGGGTTAGATAGTCACGCGGCACTTCTGTTAGCATCAACAAGGCTTTAATCGCGTCGGGCATGGCCATAAAGGGAATTTTTGTGTCCTCGCGGACAAAACAAGCGTAGGAGAGCCCCTGGGCTGCTGCATGTAACATCTCTGGGCCATAATCGCTTGTTCCACCGGTAGGGAGGGTGAAGGCGCTGATTAATCCCGGAAAGCGGATAGCGCGAAAATCTAGCATCACCGGTGGGTTGGGGTCGAGGTGGCGCTGACCGTAAAAATTGCCATAATATTCGCCTAACTTTTCGCAATACAGTTTGTTGGCGCCGTACATTGTGTGAGGGTGATTGTGTTCTTCCTCTTTCACCCTGCCCGCTTTACACTTCTCCTCTACACTGTCGAAGCCATAGGCCGCAATCGAACTAGGGAAGATGAATTTCACTGCCTTGCCGCGTTTTTCCGATTTATACGCTGCCAACATCAGCAATTGCATTGTCCCTTCCACATTGATACGGTGTGCCTCTTCGGTGGCCACCTCGGCTTTAGACGACAGAGACGCCGCCAGGTGAAAGATAATATCAAAATTATAGTCGTAGAATTGCTTGACGCGGTACACCAGGTCGCCCTGCACGTGTTCCGCTGAGTATGCTCTTAACGCTTCGGGAAGCGGCATCAAATCGGTTGTGACGATGCGATAGCCTCCCTTCTGTGCCAAACTTTGAACCAACGCCTGACCAATCTCACCACACGCTCCGGTGACGAGGACGGCTTTATCGGGCATACATTTCTCCTTTTGTTTGGGATTTGGTAACTCCATTGTACAACACCTATCCTGTTCCAGTATCTGCGAATCGCCACAAAAAAACGCGATAAAACTCACCCGCCTGGTTTTCGGGTACAATCTTGATGTGCAGCCTCGACCTGCTTTTCTAGAACGCTTTAATGCGATTGACCGGCCTCGTGCTCCACACCTGCACCCTCGGTGGTGCTTTGGTTGGAATGCCCTGGCGCGAAAACTAGGGTTGTTTATCTTGGGTTGGTTGTTGCTCTTAAGCGCAGGCTGTCTGCCTCCTATGAACTCTGTTCCAGTGCAAACGGTTACCCCTACTCAAACGAGCACCCCTAGTCCTACGATAGTTTGGTTTCCTCCCAGCGCAACACCAACACCCTATCCTACCTTTCAGCCCACTGCGACACCAAACCGCTTGCCTGGCCTGGGTAGCTTGCTGTATGAAGAGAACTTCTCTGACCCGCTCGACTGGACCAACGCCCGAACAGAAAGCATGGGCAGCAACAACGTTCTGATGACCGGCAACCGGCTGATTCTTTCTGCCAATCTGGCACCGGTCATTCTCTCCAGTCTGCGCTCTGGGCTAATCTTGACCGATTTTTATGCCGAAACGCTGCTTACCCTCAATCGTTGTCAAGGACGTGATACCTACGGTATGTACTTTCGAGCAGCCAGTGAAACACAGGCGTATCGCTTGGCGTTGGTTTGTGAGGGTCAGATGCGCGTAGAACGTGTGCGTGGTGGCGAAATCTATCCACTTTCCAATTGGGAAACCAGCGGTGATTTGCCGCCTGGAGCGCCAGCACAGGTGAAAATTGGCGTGTGGGTTGCCGGAACAGAAATGCGCATTTTTTTGAACGACCGCTATCAATTCACCGTGTTTGACCGAGTTTTTCAAAGCGGTAGTCTTGGCTACTTTGCCAATGTGCGCAGTGAAATTGGCCTGAACGCGTCTTTTTCTGAGTTGCGTGTTTTTCGGGTCTCTTACGCTTCACCGACTCCCACACAAACGCCTAGCCGTACCCCATCACCAACCCGTACACCGCGTTTGACGCCCTAAATCCGCTGCTCCATCCGTTGCCCCATCCGCTTCATCCGTTTCACCATCCGCTGCCAATCCGTTGCCTCATCCGTTTCACCATCCGCTGCTCCATCCGCTTCATCCGTTTCACCATCCGCTGCTCCATCCGCTGCCCCATCCGCTTCATCCGTTTCACCATCCGCTGCTCCATCCGCTGCCCCATCCGCTTCATCCGTTTCACCATCCGCTGCCCATCCGCTTCATCCGTTTCGCCATCTGCTGCCCAATTCGTTGCCCAAATCCGCTCATGCCCAAAAATAAACTGAACGACCTCGACCCGAAAACCTGGCTCAAGTTCCAGAAATCATGGTTTATTCACAATCCACCGCCACGCAAGCGAGATGTGCTAACACACCCTGCCAAATTCCCAGAGACTTTGGCACAAGAGTTTATTGAGTTCTTCACCAAGCGCGGCCAAACTGTCTTGGACCCGATGTGTGGTACCGGCTCAACGCTGATTGCTGCCTTGCGCGCAGGTCGGCATTCCTACGGTATCGAACTGAACCCCAAATATGCTGCCATTGCCCGTCAGATGGTTGAGCAGGAGAGAATCTCTCGGCAGGGTAAAGCGGATGTTGCCGAAGTGGTGACGGAAGTCATTCAGGGAGATGCGGCACAGGCGTGTCAATATCACATCCCGGTAGTAGATTATGTGCTAACTTCGCCTCCTTATTGGGATATGCTGCATGCAAAGGGCGCTGAAAACCAAAAAAAGCGGCGCGAAACACAAGGGCTGGATGTGGTTTATTCGGATGACCCGCGCGATGTAGGAAATATTCATGATTACCAGGAATTTTTAGAGCATTTGGTGCGCATCTACGCCGGATTGAAACCGCTCTTGCGTGTGCAGGCTTATGTGACCATCATTGTCAAAAATGTCAAAAAGGGCGGTAAAATTTATCCATTGGCCTGGGATTTGGGCCGTGAATTAGGAAAAATTTATGTTTTGAAAGATGAAAAACTTTGGTTGCAAGACAATCAGCGCTTAGCACCTTTTGGATTAGGAAGCGCCTGGGTTAGCAATACCTTTCACCACTATTGTTTACAGTTCCGTAACGAGTAATCTTTTCTCAACCATTAAAGCGCAACTCGTTCTTAATTTTCGTTCATGCTTGCTGTATCCGACTTTATCCGCTTGCCCTATACGCGTGACTTGACTGAAGGGGGGATTCTCTACGCCACTCGCTCTCTTTGTTATACATACGACCGCATGGGTGGCTCGGTCTATTCTCGTTTGCGCCGGATTGTGGGGGGTGTAGCGGTGGAATTAGCCTTTCGCCGCTACTTGAGCGAACAGGGCATCCCGTTTGATACCAAAGGCGCGACGCCGTTTACAGAACCCGACCGATATGATGTGGCCTTGGGCGGGCATCGCTGTGACCTTAAAACCTTTATTCTTTCCAAGCGTCGGCAAATTACCTCGCTGCGCCGCAACCCACAACAGATACTCAGCGCCCCGGCACTGATTCCACAAGACCAATTTGATGCTGGCAATCATACCGACCGCGACTTGTACTTGTTTGCGTTTTTATTGGGGCTGACGACCAACTCTTCCGATGAGGTTGACAAGGTCATTCGTTCCGGGCAACCGATGTATTTGGTTCATCCTTTGCGTTCTGCTTGG
The DNA here is from genome assembly GCA_003130845.1 of Anaerolineae bacterium. Taxonomy (GTDB): domain Bacteria; phylum Chloroflexota; class Anaerolineae; order Anaerolineales; family Villigracilaceae; genus UBA5195. The sequence goes on along the minus strand of QEXW01000098.1, from coordinate 27,190 downwards.
TCACGGCCCCCAACGTGGCACACGCTAGGCAGGTTAGCGCTCAAGAGCGAGTGTACGGCGCCATTGCGAATTGAAATTGGAGGGCAAAATGCTCAACGCAACTTTGTCACCGAAACGCTTACCCTGCAACCGCGTGAACGCACATTTGCCCAAAATGAATACTATAGCCTGGCATATTTGCATGTCGATTCGCTGCCTACGGCCAGAGTGGGCATCCACAGTCCGCGTTTGGGTGAACCTCATCTCATTCATCCGCACGAGTGGGGCAACATCTGGGTGTACGGAATGCACATCTGGTTAATTGGATATATGACGCACGAAGAATTTCGTCGTAAAGCCACTCTCATCCATGCCGGAACGCGCGTTTTTCAGTATAGCAGCACTCAAACCAGCAATTATTCTGTTCAAGTAGGTCATTTACGTCCTTTGAAACAGCTCTTTGAGCGCGTGCGCTCTTGGGAGTCATTGAAGAAACTCGAATTCCAGAAGGGAAACAAACACCAATGACACTTTTGCTTACGCTTCACTCTATCCTGCGCTGGGTTATTGTTTTGGTGGCCGTGGCGGTTATCGTCAAATTTGGGATTGCCCTGCTGAAAAGGCAATCGTATGACCGCATGGCGCGTGGCTTGGCTTCTGGTTTTGCTGGTTTGATGGATTTGCAGCTGTTGATTGGCACGGTCTTTTTTGTTTGGAGTGGCCTGTCCATTCAGGGCGGTTTTGCACTGCGTCATCGTTGGGAACATCTAGTGGTGATGCTGATTGCGGTCCTTGTGGCCCATCTCCCGAGCCGATGGAAGCAAAAAGACGACCTAACCCGTTATCGCAACGGGTTGGTCGCCATACTGTTTTCCCTATTGTTGGTTGTGGTTGGTGTCTTTGCCTTGCCGGGCAATCGCTGGTTGACCATCAGCGGGTTGTAGTTGTAGGTGGTCTCAAATTTGCCTGTCCACAATATACCGTGCCAGTTCTTCGAGGGCATCACGTTCGGTGCAGGTGTGGAAGGGCGCTAACACCTCTAGAGCCCGCATGACGTGTGCGCGGGCTTCGCTCATGGCTTGGTCAATGGCACGACTCGCCCGAATGCGTTCAATCAGACGAGCCACGCGGTCGGTGTCTGCCCAGCCTCCGGTCGGAATGGCGCGCACGTCGGGGTCGTGCGGATATGCTTCGGCATAGTAGATGGCCGGAAGTGTTACCAAGCCATTCAGCAAATCGGAACCGAGCGGTTTGCCTACCGCTGCCTGGTCACCTGTGTAATCCAAGATGTCATCCACAATTTGAAAGGCCATGCCGATTTCGTAGCCGTACGATTTCATCGCGTGGCGAATGCCCTCATCTTCGGTTGAAATCATGGCAGCTGCTAGCGTGGACATCTCGAATAAAGATGCCGTTTTGGCGTAAATTCGTTGGTAATAGTTTTTGCGCTCTAAGTTGCCATGCGCCGAAAACATTTGGGTCAGTTCCCCGCCGACGATGATGGCTAAGGTTTCGGCAAATAATTTCATCAATGGCAGGTAATCGGCCTCGGCAGCCAGCTTGGCAGCGCGTGCGAATAAGAAATCTCCGGTCAGCACGGTGGCAGCCGGTGACCAGCGCGCATTGAGGGTGGGCATGCCGCGTCGCAACAAGGCGCCATCAATCAAGTCGTCATGAACCAGGGTGGCGGTGTGGAGCATTTCTACCGCTGCCCCTAGGATGACAAGCTTTTCGTGATTGCCGCCGAGCATGTGTCCAACCAGCAAACCCAGCGTGGGGCGAATGCGCTTCCCCCCGGCAGACATGAGATGTTCGAGCGCGGCTTTCAGGTCGGGATGTTGATTGGAGTCGACCTGGGCGCGCATCAGGGCTTCAACTTCTTTGATTCCCGATTGTACCGGTACGAAAAATGTAGTTGCCAAAATAGTCCCTCACCAGGCAAATAGCCGCGCCGCATTCGCGCTTGTGTGGGCGGCGATTTCCTCGGCGTTTTTAGAGTAGATTTCTGCAATTTTATCAGCAATATGGCGTATCAATGCTGGTTCGTTGCGCGCTCCGCGTTTCGGAACAGGTGCAAGGTAGGGTGCATCCGTTTCGAGGAGTATGCGTTCGAGTGGCAGGGCTTTGACCAACTGCCGTTTGGCTTCAGCATTTTTGTACGTCACGGGGCCTGAAATGCCAATGTAGAAGTTTAGGGCAATCGCTTTTTGCGCGGTAGCCGCTGTGCCGCTAAAGGAATGAAGCACGCCTGGGCGTTCGGCAAGCGGGCTATGTTTTGCGCGCAGGTCATTGACCCATGCTTCCAAAATCGCCAGCAAATCCCAGGCGCATTCTCCATCGGGGGCATCTTGTGCTTCGCGCATGTGCAGCACAACCGGTAGGTTGAGCGTGGCAGCGAGGGTTAACTGTCTTTCTAGCGTTTCCTGTTGCACATGGCGCGGCGCAGCCTGCCAGTAATAATCTAAGCCGATTTCACCCAAGGCTTTGACTTTGGTAGCGTGTGCCAGAGCGCTAATTTCGGCCAAGGTTGCAGAGAGATTGTTCACTGCCTCGGTTGGATGAATGCCGATGGCGGCGAATAGGTTAGGGTGAGAATTGGCCAAACGCAACGCCGAACGTGATGAACTCAGGTCGGTGCCTGGGATTAGGATTCGCTCAATCCCTGCTTGCCAGGCGCGTTCCAGCACCTCGGTGCGGTCTGCATCGAATTGTTGGAAATTCAGGTGGCAGTGTGTGTCGGTCAAGAACATGAGCGCTGGGTAAATCAGGCGGTGTCCGGTGCGAGGGGAGGGTGGTGCCAAGTGCGATGAGAACGCTTTCTCTGACCTGTTACACCTGACACCGAATAGCCTTTATTGTATCCCTGCCACCTTCAGCCCGTCTTGTAAGATAGCTTGTACTTTGTCTCCGTGCCGAGTTTCGCAATAGACGCGCAGAATCGGCTCGGTACCGCTAAAGCGGATGAGCAACCAGCCGCCATCTTCCAGTTTGAATTGGAAGCCATCCAGCGTGATGAGTTCTTTGACCTTCAGCCCACCGATGGTCTGTGGATTGGCGTTCAGAATGATTTGTTCACGGGCTGCGCGGTCACCGCTGAAGGGGCTATCTACCCGGTCATAGAAAAATTCGCCGCCGACTTTCTGGAATAAGACTTGCAAGAGTTCGGTTGGTTTTTTTCCCAGCCGCACCATAAAGTCGAGCATATATAAGCCTGCTAAAATGCCATCGCGCTCTGGTACATTTCCACGGAAGGCATAGCCACCGCTTTCCTCGCCGCCGATGAGCGCATTCGTCTCGGTCATTTTCGGCGCCACATACTTGAATCCTACGCCCGTTTCATGCACGCGAACCCCGTATAGGTCGCCTAGAATGTTTAACATGCCGGTTGTTGAGAGGGTTTTGACGATGTCGCCCCGCTCGCCGCGCAATTCCAGCAGGTAATACGCCAGGAGCGCGTAGACGCGTAACTGGTTGACAAATTTTCCGTTTTCATCACCAACGCCCAAACGGTCGGCATCGCCATCCAGGATGAGCAACACATCCGCCTGATGTTCTACGGTTGCGCGCAGGCCGGCATCAATATTCGGTGGAATTGGTTCGGGGCGCTTCATTTCGGGGAAAATGGGGTTGCGTTCATTGTGAATTTCTAGGACGCGCGTCTTGCCGCCGGCCAATAAGCGGGGCAGCCAACCGGCGCCGTTGCCCCACATGGCATCTACCATCACCGTTAGGCCGGCGTCTTTGATTGGTTGTAGGTCAATCAACTTCTGGAGGTGTTCGATGTAGGCCGGCGCAGGGTCAAATTTGACGATTTTCCCCTCTGCACTGGCTGTGGTATACGGAAGTCGTTTCACCTGTTCGATGGAATCGGGAACGGCGGCTTCAATTTGCTTCAAGCCTTCAGGGTCAATCGCTCCGCCGGTTTCGTTACGCACTTTGAAGCCGTTATCGGTCGGCGGATTGTGCGAAGCCGTGATATTGATGGCCCCCGCTGCCTTTTTATTTACAACCGAAAAGGCGATGACCGGTGTGGGTGTTGCCCCTTCGGTTAACCAGACGTTTAGACCGTTGCCGGCCAGCACTTCGGCGGCAGCGATGGCGAAATTTTCAGAGTGAAAGCGCTTGTCATGCCCAATGACAATCCACTGACCGGCCTTCCCTTGGGCAAGCATGTACGTAGCAAAGCCTTGTGCTGCCCGGCGCACGTTATCAAAGGTGTAATCCTCGGCAATTACACCGCGCCAGCCGTCAGTGCCGAATTTGATTTTATAGGCCATAAAAAACTCCTGGGGGAGGGATTTTGGAGAGATTATAACAGGGGGTAATTAGAAAAACATCTGATTCTTGAAGCGCCTTGCGCTGCTGGAGTCCCTTTTTGTTAGGAGCGCGATAAAATTACAAGGTTGTTTCACTCTTTTGGTTTGGATAGGATGTAGGATGAATTTCTTGTTCGAGCAATTTCAAATTGCGCTACAAAGTGAGAGCTGGCCTGAACGTGGCCGGCGCATGCGTTTGGCTGCTTGGTATGGCGTGCTTGCTGCCACGGCGTTTGTTTGGGCAAATGCTTTGGTGAACGTTTTCTCGTTTCCCCGCTTGCCGCTTGGCCTAGATTGGCCCTATACCCTGGCAACATGGGCTTGGTTGAGCTTGGCTTTGGGATTCGCTGGCCTGATTGCGGGTTGGTTTACAGAGGAATATCAGGGCGTTGTGGGGGGCGGCATCATTTTAACCGTTCTACTGGCGATTGTATTTCTGTTTCAAATGCAAGATGCCCCAACAGTGCAATCGGTGCTGATGGCGTTACCGCTGATTGGGGTGGGCATGGCCGCAGCAGGCGCTTTGCGTTGGACAGCTCGTCGCCATGTTCATATTTCTCTTCAGCCGTCGGGTTGGTTGCGCCGCAAGCAACTTGCGCAGCATCTCTTGCTCATTGTTTGTATTGGACTGTTTGCTGGTATCTTGGGACGGCTCGATTGGCCCGCCGAACAGGCGCTGACCAACCTAGATACGTACTTAAGAGAGGCGCCAAGCAATCCGCAGGTACGGATGTATTTGCCTATCCGGCAAGTGCCTTCTTTAACGGAACATTTCGGCGTCGAGTATCGCTTTTATGTCCGCCGTTCGGCTTTAGCGGCTGGCTCGCTCGATTTGACAGTGCGCTTTTCGGATGGCTTTGTGATGCAGTGTGTCTTACCGGTTGGCAATACTAATTTCTTTACAGATTGTTGGGAAGCAGATTAAGCAAACCTAATGCCTGTAGTTTTTCTGGTTTGGGAATACCGGTCAGCGGGTCCCAGCCACGGGCGATGTAATAGGCCTGCATCATCTCATCAAAGGGGATGAGGTAGCCTGCCGAGCCTCCCTCAGCATAAGGTTGCCGCAGGGGCAGGGGCAGGGTGTCATTCGCCCGCGTAAGACCGAGTTTTAGGTTGATGAGCCGCTTGAGGTTCCAAGCGCGCTCGCCGGCGCGGAGCAAATCCTGCAAGGTCCAGTGATACCCGCAAGCGGCGTTAATCAACTCGACCATCGTTTCGGGTGGCACATTGGCAAACATGCACAAGACCAGCGCATTGTTAACCGTGCGAAAATCTTGATGGCGGGCTACATTGGCGGCTTTTTCGGCGCCGGCGTGGCGGTCGTAAAATTCTAATCCGAGGCTGGCATCTACTTGCCCTATATCTGCCAAAAAATAATCGGATTGATTGTGGCAGGCGCCGCGCGGCGAAGTGGCATAGACGATTGCCATCCCCGATGCGCCGCGTGGGTCGTGATAGGCCACTTCCAGGCCGTTGACCTGAATCGCCTGCTCCGGTGCGCCAAAGTGTTCTGCCAAGCGCTTTGCGCCCAAGGCCAGTAGCTGACCAAACCCCTGGCGGTGCACTGCCTGATGTATACATTGCTCTACCGCAGCGGCGTTGCCCCAGACCAGTTCTAAACCGTCGGCATCATCCGGATGAATAATCCCCAATTCATATAAGCGGAATGCTAGGCCAATGGTACCGCTCATCGAAATCGAATCGACTCCATAACGGTCGCACAATTCACCGAGGCGGGTGACAACCTTTGGGTTGGTGATGCCTAAATTGGGGCCAAACCCCACCAGCGTTTCGTATTCTGGACCTTTGCGTTTCTCGCCGTCTTCCAATTTGACCACCCTGCCGCAGGCAATGACGCATGCATGGCAAGCCGATTTGCCTACCAGAATCGTTTCTGAGATGCTTGCGCCGGAAATGTTATCGGCACCTTCTAGCAGGCCGGCGCTGAAGTATTTTTTGGGTTGTTCACCCAAGTAGTTGAAGTAGTCGGCGGCGCCGGCTGTGCCGAGGCTGTTGAGCACACTGGTCATCGGATCGGCTTTGAGAGCCAGGTTGGCTGCCGAACGCCGCGGAGCATATCCGGCCGGGTCAAACACCGGCACTTTGCCCGTTCCTTTGACGGAAATGGCTTTGAGATGTTTGCTGCCCATCACGGCACCTAGCCCGGTTCTTCCGGCCACGCGTCCATGGTCGCAGAGCAATAGCGCATACGGCAGCAGATGTTCTCCGGCTAGTCCAATTCCCAGGGTGCGTAATCCGCTGATGCCGTGCTGCTGTTTGAGAATCTCTTGAATTTCGTATGTATCTTTGCCCCAGAGCCATTCTGCCGGACAAATTTCCACGTTTGAATCTTGAATCAGCAGGTAGACAGGATGCTCAGCCTGACCTGTAATCCAAATCCCATCCCAGCCGGCCATGCGCAATTCTGGACCAAAGAATCCGCCGCAGTTTGATTCAGCCCAGAGATGGGTGGCAGGACTCTTGCCGCACACGACAAATCGTCCCACCGTAGGGCCGGCTGTGCCAGAAAGCGGCCCGTTTAATATCAGCAGCGGTGCTTCAGGAGCAAGCGGGTTAAGTTCAGGGGTGAGTGCATCATACAGCAAGCGGGCTGCCAATGAGGCGCCGCCTAAAAAATCTTGCTCCCAGTCAGTGGGAATGGAGAACGATTCTATCTGGCGGGTGCTGAGATTGATTTTGAGAATGGGCTGCATGGCAAAGACCTCGAAAGGTGTGTTTTGTCGCGCAATTTTGTGACGATTCTCCTAGCAAAATAGGGCGATTTTTGTCTATGCTAATTTTAAGAATTAACATATACTAATCACGAAAAATCGTTTGTTTTTCTGCTTAATTGAACTTCATTCTACCACTTATGCATCCCTTTCTTATGGATAGGGAAAAAGGAGCAAGATGTCTCATCAATCTGTATCAATATCTAGCCTGAAGACGGGCGAACAGGCGATTGTCTTATCGTTTGGCTGTGGGCGGATGGTCCAGAATCGCCTGGCTTCGTTGGGGTTTACGCCTGGGGCGGAAGTAAATGTAACCCAGAATTATCGCTTTGGTCCGTTGATTGTTACCGTGCGAGGGGCGCGGGTGGCCTTGGGGCGTGGTGAAGCTGCTCAAATCTTTGTTCAGCGGAGGAGCGCATGAGCGAATGCCATGAGATTGCCGTCGTACCGGTTGCGCAAATTTCTGCAGGCTTGCCGCTGATTGCCTTGGCCGGTCAGCCGAATATGGGTAAATCAACCCTGTTCAACTTGCTGACCGGTTTGAATCAGCACGTCGGTAACTGGACGGGCAAAACGGTCGAGCGCCGCGAAGGAATCTTCCGCTACAATGGGCGTGAATTCTGCCTGGTGGACTTGCCCGGTACGTATTCACTCACGGCCAATTCGCCCGAGGAAGTGATTGCGCGTGAGTTCATTGTACGGGAGCGCCCGCAAGTGGTGATAGCGGTGGTAAGCGCTGCACATCTTGAGCGTAGTCTATACTTAGTGGCTGAATTACTCTCGCTCTCGGCGCCGGTGGTGATTGCGCTCAATATGATGGACGTGGCGATGCAAGAGGGGATTCGTGTCGAGCCTGAAGTGTTGGCTGCTGCGCTTGGTGTGCCGGTTGTGCCGATGATGGCCAGCAAAGCAATTGGTGTGAGAGATTTGTTGCGCGTAGTAGAAGGTGTGCTAGAGGGCAAGGTGGTTTCTCAACCGCGTGTGCCGGAAATTCGAGCGGACCACCGCCAAATTTTGCAACAAATTGAAACGCTGACTGCGGAATATGTCCCGGCACCCTATCCCCCGGATTGGGTGGCCCTGAAATTATTTGAAGGCGACCCTGAAGTGGCCAAAATGATGGAAAATGTACTCCCTGCGCAAAACCGCGCTGCGCTGGCGACCATTTTGCGCGAGCATGATGATGCCTTCCTGGTCGTGGCCTCGGGGCGTTATGAGTGGATTGGCCGCATGGTGCGCGCCGCCGTCACACAGCCGAAGATAGGGCAAATTGGGCTGACTGAGCGGCTTGACCGCTGGGCTGCGCATCCGGTTTGGGGGTTGTTCATTTTAGCGGCCATGCTTGGCCTGGTGTTCTGGGTTACCTTTACTTTGGCTGCGCCTGTGCAGGATTGGATGGACGCGCAACTGATTGTTCCGTTTGCTGAATGGGTAGGCAGTCTGTTGCAAAATGCGCCGCTTTGGGTGCAAGGCATGGTCGTTGATGGCGCGATTGGTGGGGTGGGGTCAGTGCTTACCTTTTTGCCTATTCTGGTGGTCTTTTTTGCTGCCTTTGCCTTGCTGGAAGATGTGGGCTACATGGCACGTGCAGCGTATGTAATGGACAATCTCATGCACCTGATGGGCTTACACGGTAAATCGTTCCTTCCGCTTTTTTTGGGCTTTGGCTGCAACGTTCCGGCCATTATGGGCACACGCGTCATTGATTCCTGGCCAGCTCGCTTGTTGACGATTCTGATTGCCCCGCTTGTTCCTTGTACCGCCAGAATGGTTGTGGTTGCGTTCATGGCCCCGGTGTTTTTTGGCGCGCATGCACTCTGGGTCTCGTGGGGGTTGGTGTTGATGACGCTGGTCACGCTCGTTTTGGGTGGTATGCTGCTCAACCAGGTGCTTTTCAAGGGTCAACGCTCGGCTTTTATCATGGAAATGCCGCTGTATCACATTCCAAATGCACGCACGATAGGTTTACTGGTTTGGCAGCGTTCGATAGCGTTTGTCAAAAAGGCTGGCACGGCGATTTTAGCCATGTCACTGTTGGTGTGGGTGTTGTCTTATTTGCCGGAGGGCGATTTGAACACCAGCTTTTTGGCGCGGTTTGGACAATTCATTGAGCCGGTAGGACGATGGATGGGCTTTGATTGGCGCCTGACGGTGGCGCTGATTACCAGTTTCCCGGCCAAAGAGAACGCTGTGGCTACGCTGGGAGTCTTGTTTGGCAATGCTCCAGAAGCCGGTTTGGCCGAAGCGCTCGCGGCTTCTTTCTCAACCGCTTCGGCGCTCTCCTTTTTAGTAGTGACTATGTTTTTCATCCCGTGCATGGCCACCGTAGCCGTCATTCGGCAAGAGACGAGCTCATGGCGCTGGGCTGGGTTGAGCGTTTTGCTCTACTTGGTGCTTTCAATGGCGGCGGGAGTCGTCACGTATCATCTGGCTGTTTGGTTCGGATGGGGGTAGCTATTATGCTCGAACAACTGCTGGCCGAAATCCGCTCCGGCGGTACGCTTGAAGTGAATCTGCTCGCTAAGAAATTGGGCGTTACTGCGCCACTGATTAGCATGATGCTCGAACACCTGCAGCGGGCTGGGTACATTCGTCCTTACGAAACGTGTGGCGATGGTTGTGCCGGGTGCAGCCTGCAAGAACAATGCCAGCATGCCGGACGAGTAGATTTGCTCAAACTTTGGGAAGGCTGAAACAAAAAACTCCGGTGACCCCCGGAGTTTTTGTTGAGGACGAAGCAGGTTAATGGCCCCCGCAGCCGCAGGAACCACCTCCGCAGCCACATGTGCTTTCTTCGGCGTGTTCGTGTGTTTGGCTCTTTGAGCCGCAGCCACACGAGCCGCCCGCGCTGGCGAGAGGGCTATCTACAATAAAGCCAGCGCCGCGCAAGGGGTGGTTGACAAAGTCAATTCGCGCTCCGCGCAAATATTCCAGAGACATTTCATCTACCACAACCTGGATACCTGCCGATTGGAAGGAAAGGTCGCTGGCACGAATATTGTTATCCAGCGCCATGCCAAATTGCACCCCGCAACAGCCGCCTCCCGAAACATAAACGCGCAAGGCGTATCCTTGCAAGCTGCGCTGTTCCAGAATGTTTTTTACTGCTTCGGCTGCTGCCGGGGAGACATACATCACTTCATTTCCAATACCGATATTGGGTTCGATTTCCTGAAGCATAGGTTACTCCTGAAAAAACACCGTCTAATTTGGATGAATATTATCAAGAATAGAAGCGCTTGTCAACATCAAAACCGTAGAGCAAGCTTCTGGCCGGCTCTACGGTTTTGCAGGGTGTTCCAAGGGTTTATGCGGTTGGTACGCGGTTTTTGAGAGTGCGCTCGAAGATTTCCTCTTGCTCGCGTTGTTCGGATTTGATTTTGCGTCCTTTGGCTGCCTTTTCGGCTTTGGCACGCTCTAACGCTTCACGCCAAGCCAGTTCAAAGGCGGTAGGCTCAGTCTCAGCGGAGGCATCGGAGAAGGACTCGATTCTTTCCGTGCGCGGCTGTTTATTCCCTTTCTTGCCGCTGCGTTTTCGTTCGCCCTGCTCGCCGCGCTCGGCACGTTCTTTCCGTTCACCACGCTCACCGCGTTCAGGTCGTTCGGCACGAGGCGCTTCCACTTTTTCTTCTTTTTTTTCTTCGGGGGGAGGTAAGACGGCCTTCATGCTCAGGCGGATTTGCTTCTTTTTGCGGTCTACTTCCAAAACCATTACTTCGACTTCATCACCTTCTTTGACGATGTCGCCAGGCGTCTTGACGTAGCCATGGGCCATCTCGCTGATGTGAACCAGGCCGGGCCTCTCAGCACCGATTTCGACAAACGCGCCATAGGTTTCCAGTCGGGCCACTTTGCCTTTTAGCACCATTTCTGGCTTGATTTCACGCCATTCTAGCCCAATCGGCTGAATCATGGTCAGCTCAACGCGGTCGGCGCGGGTTTTGCGCACCCAAACCGTTACTTCTTGCCCTACCTGTAATACATCTTCTACCCGCTTGACGGGGGTTTCCGCCATTTGTGAAATGTGCAAAATGCCAGGCAAGTCGGTGCCAATATCTAGCACGGCGCCTGCCAGAGTAGTTTTAATAACTTTCCCCGTCAGCTTGGTTTTGGGCTTCAGCTCGCTGGCGGGGGAAAGGGGTTCTGCCACAGTGGTTGTCATACGTTTGCTCCTGAATTACGGGGATAATGCCGAATTTTCATTATACCTTGCTTTAACGATATGTCAACCGACAAGTGCGACTTTTTTTATTCGGGTCGCTAAAATCTATGTGGCTGTTGACTTTTCGGAAAAAAAAAGGTAAGATTTTGTATGAAATGGAATAAAAAAGGTTGATTTATGTACAAAATAGACAAAACAGATTTGAAAATTATCGAATGCTTGATGGAGGATGGGCGGATGCAGGCCGCTGAGATTGCGCGCCGAATCGGGAACATCTCCGGGCGCGCGATTCGCTATCGTATTGAGCGCATGGTCCAAGAAAATGTCATTCACCTGACGGCAGTGGTCAATCCCAAGGTGGTCGGGTTGACCGTGGCGGCGGATGTTTGGCTGGAATGTGAGTCAGATGCGATTCACGAAGTGGCGCACAAAATGACCACCTTTGAGAACATTAGCTATGTGGCCTGTTCGATTGGTGAAACTGATGTCAGTGTGCAGGTCTTGGCGCGTGATACGGCGGAGGTGTACCGCTTTGTGACGGAGGTGATAGGAAAAGTGCCGGGTGTGCGAAAAACGACCACTTCGATTGTGCCATTGGTGCTTAAGGATGTGTATCAGTGGCGAATTCCGTCTCACTTGGTGGCGGAATCAAACGAGTAGGATTGAGTTCTTCAAAAGGAGCATCGTATGAGAAATTTTGAAAAGAATGCCGAAGTCCAACAGCGCGCCAAAAAAGTTTTGCCGTTGGGCGTTAATTCCAATTTCCGCTATTGGGGTGAGGGCATTACCCCCTACGTTAAAAAGGCGAAAGGGGCGCATTTGTGGGATGTGGGCGGCAACGAATATATTGACTATCGAATGGCCTTTGGTCCGATTATCCTTGGGCATGCTTACGATGAAGTGGATGCTAAGGTCATCGAGGAAGTCAAAAATGGCATTTTGTTTGCGATGACCAGCGAGCTGGAATTAGACGTAGCGGAGATGATAGTTGAAATGTGCCCGGGGGTGGAGATGGTGCGCACAGCCTGTTCAGGCACAGAAGCCACCATGCATGCCATCCGCGTGGCGCGTGCTTACACGGGCCGTGAACTCATTCTAAAATTTGAGGGCAACTATCACGGTTTTCAAGACCATACGCTGTGGAGCACCTATGCGCCGGCCGAAGCCTATGGCAACCGACGCAGCCCTATCCCTATTCCGGCCTCTTCTGGTATTCCGCGTGCATTGGGTCAAACGATATTGACCTTGCCTTTCAATGATTTTGAGGGCTTTGAGCGCGTCATGCGTTCCTATGGTGAACAAATTGCTGCCGTGATTACCGAGCCGTGCCAGGGGAATTGTGCCGCGATTTTGCCCCAACCAGGTTTTTTGGAGTTCATTCGCCAGAAGACCAGCGAATACGGCGCTGTGTTCATCTTGGATGAAGTAAAGACCGGCTTTCGGATTGCGAAAGGTGGTGCGCAGGAATATTACAACATCAAACCCGACCTGGCTACCTATGCCAAAGCGCTCGGCAATGGCTACCCGATTGCGGCCTTTGGTGGCAAACGAGAAATTATGAGCATCATCGGCCACGGCGTTTCGCAGGGTGGCACCTATACCAACAACAAGCCGGGCATTGCCGGTGCCTGGGCGACGCTCAAAATCATGCAGCGCGAGCCGGTCTTTGAAACCATCCATGCACGAGGGACACGTTTGATGAACGGGTTGAAAGAAATTTTTGATGAAAATGGCATTCAAGCCGTCGTCAGCGGGTATCCCGCCATGTTTTCGTTTGCGGTTGGAATCGATTCGATGACCTGTCAGCGTGATTGGGCGGAAAGCGACCGCGCTCTGTATTTACGTTGGGCCGAAGCGGCCATGGAACGCGGCGTGATGCCCGATTATGACCCGCGCGAACCCTGGTTCTTGTGCTATTCCCACACCGAGGCGGATATTGACCGGACATTAGAAGTGTACGCAGATGTAGTAAAGCATGTGAAGTAAACCGGAGAGCGTATGAGCGAATTGTCTACTCAGGAAATTATTGACCTGAGCAAGGAATATACTTTTTTTTCCTGGTCGGTACAAAATCAGGTGAATCCGATTCCGGTTGCCCGCGCCGAGGGAGTGTATTTTTGGGATACCGATGGTAAACGCTACTTGGATTTTTCCTCGCAGCTCATGAATACCAACATCGGCCACCAGCATCCGAAGGTCGTGAAGGCCATCCAAGAACAGGCGGCGCAGATTTGCTTCGTTCATCCTGGCAATACCACTGAAGTGCGTGCGAAATTGGGCAAAAAATTGGCCGAAGTGACGCCAGGAAATCTTAAAAAGACGTTTTTTACGTTGGGTGGGGCAGAAGCCAACGAAAACGCCATCAAAATTGCGCGCTTTTACACCGGTCGGCACAAAATTCTGGCACGTTACCGCTCGTATCACGGCGCCACACATGGCTCGATTGCGCTGACCGGCGATTACCGTCGCCTGGCCGTGGAACCGGCCATGCCGGGTGTGGTGCATTTTCTCGACCCGCACTGTTATCGCTGCCCGTTCGGGCAAAAGCGCGAAACGTGTCATCGCGAGTGCATCCGCCATCTCGAAGAAGTCATCCAGTATGAAGGCCCGGAGAAAATCGCCGCTGTCATCATGGAGGGGGTGGTTGGCTCGAACGGTCTCATCGTGCCGCCGGATGATTACTGGCCGCGTGTACGCGAAATTTGCGATAAATATGGCATCTTGCTCATCTCCGATGAGGTGATGAGCGGCTGGGGGCGCACTGGCCAGTGGTTTGCGGTGGATAACTGGCAGGTTGTTCCCGATATAATCACGACCGCCAAGGGCATTACCAGTGGGTACGCTCCGCTGGGTGCGGTCATCGTCAGTGAGAAGATTGCGGAATTCTTTGAGGACAAATACCTGTACGCTGGCCTGACGTATAACGGTCACGCGCTTTCGGCGGCGGCTGCACTGGCAACCATCGAAGTGTACGAAGAAGACCATCTCATCGAAAACGCGCGTGCCGTTGGAAAGTATCTCGGTGAGCGGCTGGAGGCCATCAAAGCGGCGCATCTCTCGGTGGGTGATGTACGCTATATCGGCCTATTTTCCACCATCGAGCTCGTTCAGGACCGTGAGAGTAAGGCCGTGATGCCTGCCAGCGTGATGGGACAAATTGGCAAATTCCTGCGTGAGAACGGTCTGTTCACCTTCCTGATGGCAAACAATATGGGCAGCATGGTGTTCATCGTGCCGCCGTTGTGCATTACTAGAGAACAACTCGATGAAGGGCTGACAATCATTGAAAAGGCGCTCGCGATTGCGGATAAAGCGGTCACTGGCCCAGCGTGATTGGCGATGGATAACCCATGACCACGTACCAATCGCCAAATTCGGAGAAATGTATGCAAAAAGTTCTAAACTACATCAATGGACAGTGGGTTGAACCCGACGTGGCAGAGTACGTAGAAGTGATTAACCCCGCCACCGGTGAAGTTCGCGCACGTACCCCCCTCGGCCGGCTTTCGGATGTGGAAGCGGCTGCACAGGCTGCTGCTGCTGCCTTTCCGGCCTGGCGGCGCACCCCGGTTCAGGAGCGGATTCAGCCGCTTTTTCGTCTGCGCGACTTGCTCAAAGCAAACATGGCTGAAATTAGCCGCGCCATTACTGATGAAAGTGGTAAGACCTTCGAGGAAGCCAAAGCCGAGATGGTGCGCGCCATCGAAAACGTGGAGGTGGCCTGCGGGATGCCGATGCTGATGAAAGGCGAAATCAGTGAGGATATTGCTGCTGGGATTGATGAAATGATGATGCGCCAGCCGCTAGGCGTGGTGGCAACGATTGCCCCGTTCAACTTTCCGGGCATGATTCCGTTCTGGTACCTGCCCTATGCGGTGGCAACCGGCAACACCTACATCGTCAAGCCCTCTGAAAAGGTGCCAACTGCCATGCAGATTATCTTCCGGCTTATCGAACAGGCCGGTTTTCCGCCCGGGGTGTTGAATATGGTGAACGGGGCGAAAGAAGCGGTGGATGGTCTGCTCGACCATCCGGCCGTGCGCGGAATCACGTTCGTTGGCTCATCGAACGTAGCCAAATACGTTTATAGCCGTGCAGCAGCCAACGGCAAGCGCGTGCAAGCGCAGGGCGGCGCCAAGAACCCGGTGATTGTCATGCCCGATGCCGATATGGAAATGGCGGTTAAGATTATCGCCGATTCGGCCTTTGGGTGCGCTGGTCAGCGCTGTTTGGCTGTCTCTTGGGCGGTGACGGTGGGCGAGGCGCGCAATGAGTTTTGCGAAGGCATTTGCGAGGCGGCGGCCACCCGTAAGGTAGGTTACGGTATGGACGAGGGCGTGCAAATGGGGGCGGTGATTAGCCAGCAGAGCAAGGCGCGCATTGAACACTTAATCGGTTTGGGCGCGGCGGAGGGCGCTTCCGTGCCGGTGGATGGGCGAGGAACGGTCATCCCCGGTTACGAAAAGGGCAGTTTCGTGCGTCCCACGATTTTGATGGATATGAAGCCCGAAAGCGAAGTGTGGAAAACCGAAATCTTCGGCCCGGTGCTGGGGATTATGCACGTCCAAACGATTGATGAAGCGATTGCCTTAGCCAATCAGCAGGCGTATGGCAATCAGGCCAGTTTGTTTACCTCGAGTGGGGCAGCCGCTCGTAAATTCCGCTACGAGGTGGAAGCCGGTAACATTGGTATCAATATCGGCGTAGCGGCGCCGATGGCGTTCTATCCCTTCTCCGGTTGGAAAGATTCGTTCTATGGAGACCTGCACGCGCAGGGCATGGACGCGGTGGAGTTCTTCACTCAGAAGAAGGTCATCGTGGAACGCTGGCCAAAGGAGTGGACGAGAAAATTCTAAAACGATTTGTTTAACCAGGCGTGCTAGATTTACCCGTCTGAGGGGACGGGACATTTCACCAAAAAAGGAGCATGGAGTGTTATGGAACTGGAAGGCTATCCGTATGTTTGGTTGATTGTAACGTTCATTGTGGGCTTTTTCTTGGTCCGCATGGGGGTCGGTCTGTGGGCTTCACGCAAAGTCGCCGATGCTGCCGATTACATTGTGGCTGGGCGCCGATTACCGATTTACATGGTCGGCGCCTCGGTCATGGCCACCTGGTTTGCCGCGGAAACGCTGCTGGGTGCTTCTTCTACGGGCTATCAGTACGGTTTCCAGGGGGTGATTTTTGACCCCTTTGGCGCGGCAGCCTGTCTTTTCCTTTCAGGGTTCTTTTTTACCCGTCTGATGCGCCGTGCGCGCTATCTGACCATTGTGGACTTTTTCGAACGGCGCTATGGTAAGGGCATGACCATTTTGGCCTCGCTGGCTCAGCTGATGACCTACTTCGTTTGGACGGGTGCACAATTGGTGGCTTCTGGCACGATTGTCAACGCCCTCTTTCCGAATGTGCCGATTGAAGTGGGCATGGTGCTGGTTGCCATCTGGGTGACGGGCTATACCATGCTAGGGGGGATGTTGGCCGATACCCTGCTCGATTTTATTCAAATGTTTTTCACTGCCGGCGGCGTGACGTTGATTTTTATCTTCGTGTTGAATGCAGTTGGCGGTTGGCAAGGGCTAACCAGCATTACCGCTACGCTTTATAACCCCAAGCCTTTTACCCTCTTGCCCGATATGGCAGGCGAGGCGGGGTATCTTGGCTATTTTGGCGCTAGCGGATGGATGTACTGGGCGGCGGCGTGGATGGCCATTGGCCTGGGTTCGGTGCCGACCCAAGACTTGTTCCAGCGCTCCATGTCAGCGCGGAACGAATCGACGGCTGTGTGGGGGACGTATCTGGCGGGCATCTTGTATCTGTTCTTCGGGATTATGTCGCCGCTGGTGGGCATTATGATGTTCCAACTCAACCCTGGGCTGGAAAATCCCGACAACGTCCTAGTGATGGCTGCCTTGCAATACGTCCCACCGGTGCTGACGGCCATCTTTATGGCGGCGCTGGCTTCAGCGCTGATGAGCACCTCGGATAGTTCTCTGCTGGCCGGCGCTTCGGTGGTGACGCAGAATCTATTCCCGCTCTTTGGAAAGCGGCTCGATGCGGTGAGTGAAGTCAAATGGACGCGCATCATGGTTTTCATTAACGGCTTGATTGGGGTTGTGATTGCTATCACGGCTTCGGTCATTTATGAACTCGGTGTGGTGGCCTGGACTCTCTTGTTGGTCGGCTTGTTTGTGCCGTTTGCCTTTGGGATGTATTGGAAAAAAGCCAACCAATGGGGGGCGGCAGCGGCCTTTGTGGGCGGTTTTGCCTCTTGGGCGGTCTTCACCTGGATTGCATATCATATTGGCTTGGGCGGCCCCTCCACCGCGCTCGTCTGTTCAGGCGGCGATTTGAGTTTGTTGAGCGACCCGGCGATTGGGATGGATTGCGCTTTTTGGGATGCCGTCTATATCGCCTCTTTTCCGGCTTTCTTCTTCTCCTTGGCTGCGATGGTGGTGGTTTCTCTGCTAACCCAAAAGCAAGATGCGCCTCGCCCGATTACGGATATTGACGGCAACCCGCTGGATACCAATCCCTTCCACTACTTGGGAGTAACGCCGCTCAAGGATGCGCTGCGCAAGATGCGACCAGAAGAGTATGATGACTAAAGGAGAAACTATGCCACAAAACCTGCAATCGGCGCAAGAATATGCGCAAAAGTGGTTGAAAATCATTGAAAATCCTGAACGCCCACCAGAAGACCTCGGCAAGTGGATTATCAGTGAATCCATGCACAATTTTGCCGAACACTTCAACAAAGGCTGGCTCGATTATCGCAAATCAGTCACACAGGCCGGGCAGTGGGCGGCCACCGAGTGGACCGGACGCGGCGCGACGTTTGAAGATGTGCTTGGGCGCAAGTATATTGACTTTTTGGGTGGGTACGGCATGATGGATTTGGGCTGGGGGCATCCTGAAGTTGTGGCGGCGGTTCAATCCCAGCTGTTGCGCACGCCCATGCCGAGCCAAGAACTGATTGACCCCCTGCGCGGTGTGTTAGCCAAGTTGTTGGCTGAAATTACGCCGGGCGACCTGAAATATGCTTGGTTTGCCGCCAGCGGCACCGAGGCCATTGAAGCCTCTATCAAACTCGCCAAAGTGTATACCCAAAAGCCGGCTTTTATTGCTGCCGTCAAGGGTTTTCATGGCAAAACGATGGGGTCCCTTTCGATGATGGGCAAGGCCGACTACCGTCAGCCGGTTGGGGTGATGTATGGCGGGCCGGTCTATCACGTTCCATTTGGCGATGCCGAGGCGGTCGAACGGCAGCTCGAAATTTGCGATAAAGTGGGAATTGGCGTCGCTGCAGTTTTGATGGAGCCGATTCAGGGCGAGGCGGGTGGCATTGTGCCGCCCGATGACTTTTGGCCGCGCATCCGAGCGGCGACTAAGCACTATGGCGCCCTCCTGATTGCCGATGAAGTGCAAACTGGCCTGGGCCGCACGGGCAAACTGTGGGGCGTGGAACATTGGAACGTCGTCCCCGACATCATCGCGGTCGCCAAGTCGTTGGGGGGTGGCGTGATGCCCATCAGTGCCGTCATCACCACCGAAGAGATTTTCCAGCCGTTCATGTACCCCAATCCCTTCCTGCAAACCACCACCACCGGCGGTGGCGCACTGGCCTGTTCGGCGGCGATTGCAGCCATCAACGTCACCCTGCGCGACCGACTGTGGGAAGCGGCAGAGGAAAAGGGTAACTACATCTTGCCACAGGTCAAAGAGTTGGCTGCCCAATATCCACGAGTCTATAAAGATGTGACCGGCAAAGGCTTGCTCATTGGCCAGCACTTCCAAAGACCTGAAATCGGCGGACAGGTCGCAGCGGCACTCTTTAAGCGTGGCGTGTTGGTGGCCGGTACGCTGACCAGCGCCCAAACCATTCGCATCGAGCCGCCACTTGTCATCACGTATGATGAAATCAACCAAGGACTAGAATCTCTGCGCGCCGCAGTGGCCGAAGTGAATGCCGGCTTATAAATTTTCAATCCCCCGCGCTGGGTGGCGGGGGATGCTTTTTAGGTAAAATATCGATATTTTTTACCGCTTTTGTTAACAAATTATCAGAATCTCACCCATTTGTGTTATTTCATCGTCATCGTTTTTTACCATACAATACCCTGTGGCGTACATTTCAGATGGATGTACGCCGGGGGCCGATTTTGGCAATCATTTTTAGGAGGCAAACTGCATGAGTGAGTATGCTGTTGAATTGCGGAATGTGGTTAAAACCTTTGTTACCCCTGAGGGCAGCACCATCAACGCGGTTGACCATGTTGACATGCAAATTCGGCACGGGGAGTTCTTCTCCATGCTTGGTTCCTCGGGTTGTGGTAAAACCACTTCCTTGCGGATGATTGCCGGCTTTGAATGGCCGACCAGGGGAGAAGTGTTTATTGATGGTGAACCGCAAGGCCATCGGCCGCCTTTTCAACGCAAGGTCAACACCGTCTTCCAGAGTTATGCGCTGTTTCAGCATATGACGGTTTTTGAAAACGTCGCCTTTGGTTTGCAAATGGACAAAGTGCCGGCGGAAGAAATCAAACGGCGGGTGGGCGAAGCCCTGGCAATGGTTAAACTGACTGGCTTAGAAAAGCGTTACCCGCGCCAACTCTCTGGCGGGCAGCAACAGCGTGTGGCTCTGGCGCGCGCCTTGGTGAAACGACCGAAAGTGCTCCTGTTGGATGAACCACTCGGTGCCTTGGACTTGAAATTGCGCAAAGAAATGCAGTTGGAACTCAAAACCCTTCAGCGCGAGGTCGGCATCACCTTTGTCTTTGTGACGCATGACCAAGAAGAAGCACTCTCGATGAGCGACCGGATTGCCGTGATGAGCCATGGCAAAGTCATGCAAATCGGCACACCGGTTGAAATCTACGAACGTCCGCGCAATAAATTTGTAGCTGATTTCATTGGCGAGACCAATTTGTTGGATGGCACCGTGCGGGCGGTGCAGGACAAATGGCTGATGGTGTTTGTGCCGGCCTTGCAAGCGGAAGTCCGTGCTTTGAACAACGGCGAATTCCGAGCTGGGCAACAGGTTTCTCTTTCGATTCGCCCGGAGAAAATCCGCCTGGTTGAAAAACCCAGCGAGTGTGTCAATTGTTTCCCGGCGCAAGTCAGGCAGGTTGCCTACATTGGTGCGGATACGCGCGTCATTGCACAGGTGATTCAATCTACCCTGCGGGTATGGGAGCAGAACATGGTCTCCACCCTGGACCCGGATGCTTACTTTCAGCAAAACGAACAAGCCTGGGCTGTGCTTCCGCCCGAAAACCTGCTCGCCCTGCCGGTGGATTAGGAGACGGATATGTTGCAACGACTGCGTGAAGATAAATCGCTGCAAGGCCTTTTGTTGATTGCTCCTACACTTCTCTGACTGATTGTCCTGCTCATCATCCCGCTTTTTTTGACTTTAGTGGTTAGTGTGGGTCGCCGCGCACCGGATGGTGGGGTGATTTTTACCTTTACCCTGGATAATTACATTCGTTTGCTGGGTTTACAGCCCGATTGTCTGAATCCATTGGCATGTTTTGACCCGCTTTATGTAAGCATTTTGTGGCGTTCGCTGACGCTAGCCTTTAACACCACGCTGATTGTCATCTTGATGGCCTATCCCTTGGCCTATTTTATTGCGCGCGCGCCGCAAAAACGCCGCAACACCTATCTTTTCCTGGTGTTGGTGCCATTGTGGACGAACTTTGTGATTCGCGTCTATGCCTGGATGATGTTGTTGCGCACACAAGGCGCTATCAATGGTGTGCTGGGCTGGCTGGCTGGGTTATTCGGGATGCCGTTTACACCGCTGGAAATGCTTTACACCCCCGGCGCGGTGTTGGTGGGGATGGTGTATGAATTTTTGCCTTTTATGATTCTACCCATCTACACCTCTCTGGAAAAAATTGACCCTTCCCTTTACGAAGCGGCTGCAGACTTGGGGGCAAACGCACTCAAAACGTTTTGGCGCGTCACCTTGCCGCTCTCTATGCCTGGTGTGGTTGCCGGTACAATTTTGGTGTTCATCCCCGTGATGGGAACCTTTGTGGTTTCTGATTTGCTGGGCGGCAAGCAAGTGATTTTGGTCGGCAATCTGATTCAGCGGCAATTCTTGGATGCCCGCGACCCGACGTTTGGCTCGGCGGCCTCTCTCGTCCTGATGGTATTGACGTTGATTGTCACGGTCTTTTACACCCGCAAATTTGGTTTTGGAAAGGAGATTGTGGTTGGATGAACCCTCACCGCCGTTCTCCCTTTGTACTCGTGATGACCGTGCTGGTTTTCCTGTTCTTGTACGTGCCGATTTTCGTCCTGGTGCTGTATTCGTTCAATGCCTCGCGCACCAACGTCACCTTCGAAGGCTTCATCACCGCCTTTGGGCCACTTAAAACCCAAGGCAGCCTGGTTGTGCAAAGCCCCTGCGGGCCGTTTCATTGGTTTTGCGACCTAACCCGCAATCAGGAAGTGATGACTGCGGCGCGCAACACGTTGACGATTGCCTTCGTCTCTACGATTGTCTCGACCATCATCGGCACGATGGCCGCCATTGCCCTTCAGCGGCACGATTTTAAAATCAAGCCGTTTGCCCAACTTTCACTCTACATCCCGATTGTCATCCCTGAGATTGTGATGGGTATTGGCATCCTGACCTTGTTTAGCCAAGTGTTTACCTGGGTGAATACCACGTTCAATTTGCCGCCCGATGCACGCCTGACTTTAGGCATGGGAACGGTCATTGTCTCGCACATTGCGTTCAGTGTGCCTTTTGTTACCCTGGTTGTGCAGGCGCGCTTACAAGGCTTTGATAAGGCCTACGAAGAAGCAGCCATGGATTTGGGTGCCAATGAGTTGGTCACGTTTTGGCGCGTGACTTTGCCCATGCTGCTACCGGGCGTGCTTTCTGGTGCATTATTGGCCTTTACCCTCTCGTTGGATGATTTTGTAATCACCTTCTTCACCACCGGCCCTGGCTCTACCACCTTACCCATTTATGTTTATGGCCTCTTGCGGCGCATTATCACACCCCAAGTCAATGCCCTCTCTACGGTCTGGATTCTCATCGTGCTCATCGCAGTGTTTGTGATTCAACGGATGGAAAATCGAGAGAGTATTTGAAATTTACCCAAAGGAGAAGAACATGAAACGCTTATCCCCCCTTGTTTCGTTCCTGGCGCTGTTTAGCCTGCTTTTGGCGGCTTGCAGCGGTGGGATGGCTGGCGGTAATGAACAGAAGGAATTTGTCACCTCCAGCGGTTTTGTCTGCCCTTTACCTGAGCCTAAATTGGAAGTGACTTCCAAAGAGCTCAATCTGTTTGTTTGGACAGAATACATTCCGACCGAGTGGAAAGAGTGCTTTACCCTGGTGTATGGCGTTAAGGTGAATCACGACGAATATTCTTCCAACGAAGAGATGTACGCCAAACTTTCAGCTGGTGGCAGCAATTATGACCTGGTGCAGCCGACCGATTATATTGTCAGTCTGATGATTAAGCAGGGCTTGATTCAGAAACTGGACAAAGCAAAGCTTCAGGCCGTTTTTGCCAACATGGACCCGAACTACATGGGACTAGAGTTCGACCCCAACAACGATTACACCCTGCCCTACCAGGCCGGCACCGATGCCCTGATTTACAACGCCGACAAAGTGCAAAACCCGCCCAAACGTTGGGCCGACCTGTGGAATCCCGAATATGCCGGGCGCATGGTCTTCCTGGATGATTCGCGCATCGTGATTGGCATGACGCTCATCACGCTCGGCTACGACCCCAACACCACCGACCCGGCCCAACTGAACGAAGCCAAAGAGAAGCTGAAGGAACTGATTCCGCGCGTCAAACTGTTCGACAGCGATAGCCCCAAAACCGCGCTGATTGCCGGCGATGTGGATTTAGGCCTAACCTGGACGGGTGAAGCCTTCATTGCCAACCAGGAAGTGCCATCCATCACCTATGTGTATCCCGAAGAGGGCGCCATTCTCTGGCAGGATAACTGGGCGATTGTCTCCAATGCCCCCAACCTGGACGCGGCCTATGCCTGGCTGAACTACACCATGCAGCCGAATGTGTTCTGGCTGATGCTGCGCGATTTCCCTTACATTAATCCCAACAAGGGCGCGCTAGAATTTGCCAAAACCAATCACCCCGACCTGTACGAACCGTATATGGCCTCGCCCATTACCAACCCGCCGCAAGAAGCCATTGATAAAGGACATCGCATCAAGGACGTGGGCGAAGCGCTACCGCTCTACGACCAGATTTGGACGGAAATCAAGGGCGGTCAGTAGTTCAGTTCCTTTTCGATTTCTGTATTGTATCCCTCTCCATAACGGGGAGGGATTTTTTTGTTTGTTTCAAAAACTCGGAATTTTTTGCAAATTCGTTATTATATAGTTGACTTTCGTAATTTTTCATCATAAAATATTGATATGGATAGCATAAACAATACATTCCCCAAACAAGACGGTCTGGATTCGGTAGACCAATACATCATTGAGGCCATGCGCCAGGATGGCCGAATTGCATTTGCCCAAATCGCCCAACAACTTAACGTTTCGCCGGGCATGATTCGCGTGCGCTACAACCGCCTCGTTGAAATGGGCATTCTTAAGGTGGTGGCCGTGACCAACCCATTGCGCATGGGCTATAAAACGATGGCCATGATTGGCATTCGCACCGAGGGCGAAAAAATGCTGCAAGTCGCCGAGCAAGTTGCGACGTTCGAGGAGGTCATCTACCTCATTGTGGTCAGCGGGCGCTATGACATCATCGCGGAAGTCGTCTGCCGTGACCATGCCGATTTGTTGCGTTTTTTGACCGAAAAGTTGTACAAGGTAGATGGCGTTCGAGAATCAGAGTCGTTCATGCACCTGAAAATTCAGAAAGAAGTGTACTTCTAACGCTTTGGAAATCTACCGGCTCCCACTCTCTAATCATCAGAGCCGGTATAAAACCACAAGGAGAAAAATTGATGAAGGTTCTACTCGTTGGCGTCGGTGGCGTAGGAGAAGCCATTGCTCAAATGGCCAAGCGCCGTTCCTGGCTGGAGCAGATGGTGTTGTGCGATTACAACGTCAAGCGCGCCGAAGAAGTGCAGGCCAAGCTGGGTGACCCTGCGCGCTTTCCGGTCGAGTTCATTGATGCCAGCCAACAGAAAATGGTAGAAGACTTGGCCCGTAAATATGGCGTTCATCTCATTATGAACGCGGTAGACCCGCTCTTCAACCAACCTATCTTCGATGCCGCCTTCAATGTGGGGTGCCATTATATGGATATGGCCATGACGCTCTCTGAGCCGCACCCGGAACGTCCCTACGAATTGCCGGGCGTCAAGCTGGGAGATTACCAGTTCGAGCGCGCCCGCGCATGGGAGGAAAAAGGGCTGCTGGCGTTGGTTGGAATCGGCGTTGAGCCGGGCATGGCCGATGTCTTTGCCCGTTATGCGCAAGACCATCTCTTCGATGAAATCGAAGAAATCGGCATCCGTGACGGGTCGAACCTCGAAATCGAAGGCTATGAGTTCGCGCCCAGTTTCTCCATCTGGACAACCATCGAAGAATGTCTGAACCCTCCCATCATCTGGGAGCAAGGGAAAGGGTGGTACACCACCGCGCCGTTTTCTGAGCCAGAAGTGTTTGAGTTCCCAGAAGGAATTGGCCCGGTCGAAGTGGTGAATGTCGAACACGAGGAAGTTTTGCTTGTGCCGCGCTGGGTTAAAGCCAAGCGTGTCACCTTCAAATACGGGCTGGGCGAGAAGTTCATCAACGTCCTGAAGACTTTGCACATGCTGGGCTTGGATAAGAAAGAGAAAATCAATGTAAAAGGTGTATGGGTTGCGCCACGCGATGTGGTGGCGGCTTGCCTGCCCGACCCGGCTCATTTAGGCGATAAAATGAAAGGCAAAACCTGCGCTGGCACGTGGGTGAAAGGCCTGAAAGATGGCAAACCACGCGAGGTCTACATGTATCAGGTGGCCGACAATGAACAATGCATGAAAGAATGGGGCTGTCAGGCGGTGGTGGCCCAGACTGCCTTTAGCGCCGTGATTGCGATGGATTTGCTCGAACACGGTCTCTGGAAAGGCGTGGGTGTTCTTGGTCCAGAAGCCTTCCCACCAGAGCCGTTCATGGAGCGCATGGCGGAGTATGGATTTCCATACGCAATCCGTGAAATGAGATTAGAGCCTGTATAATCAGTGTGTGCAGGCCGGGGGGCGTCGCACCAGAAACTGCAACCTGGTGCGACGCATAGGCTGACATTCCGCACGACCATCCTTTTTCGCCTGGGAGGGCAGACAGTATGCAACAATATGAATATGCTGGCTTGATAGTGGGGGGCATTGTTGTCATTCTTTTGGTACGTCTCGCCATTGGCTACTGGGCCTCAAAACGCGTGGAAACCACCAATGACTATGTTCTGGCAGGCCGCCGTCTGCCTATCTGGATGGCAGCGCCATCCATCATGGCGACTTGGTTTGCCGCCGAGACTCTGATGGGCTCAAGTTCCGAAGCCTACAAATACGGCTTGCAGGGCGTCATTTTTGACCCGTTTGGGGCGACTTTGTGCCTGGTTCTTTCGGGTTTGCTGATTGTGCGCTTGGCGCGTCGCGCGCAGTACATGACCATTATGGATTTCTTTCAGCATCGCTACGGTACGGCAATGTCGGTCGTTGGGTCGGTAGCCCAAATCATCGGCTATTTTGGTTGGACAGCGGCGCAGATTGTGGCAGGCGGTGCGATTTTACAAGCCCTACTCGGTTGGGACTTGTCGGTCGGGATGGTGCTGGTGGCGGGGGTTGTGACCATCTATACGATGGCAGGCGGCCTATGGGCTGATACTGCCTTAGATTTTATGCAGATGTTCCTGACGATGGCAGGCTTGCTTATCATCTTTGGCGGCATTTTATGGAGCGTGGGTGGCTTGGATGCCTTCATCGGCATGGCTGGGGCGCAGAACACCGATTATCCCTTTGCCATGCTGCCCACGGCCGAAGAAGGCTACTTGGGTTATCAGGGCCTAGAAGGTTGGTTTTATTACTTGGCGGCTTGGATGGCGATTGGTTTGGGTTCGATTCCGGCCCAAGATTATCTCCAACGGACCTGCGCTGCCAAGAACGAGAACGTTGCGGTCAAATCTACCTATCTGGCAGCGTTTCTTTACATTACGTTTGGCATTCTCTCGCCTTTTATCGGCATGGCGGCTTACTCGGCCATTGGCCCCGAAGTCGAAGGAGAAGCCACACAGTTCATCCTTATCATGATGGCGATGAAGTATCTGCATCCCGTTCTGGTGGCGCTCTTCGTGGCGGCGTTGGCCTCGGCACTCATGTCCACCTCCGATTCCTCGATGCTGGCTGGAGCGACGATGTTCACCGAAAACATCATCAAAGTCTTCAAGCCCGATTTGAGCGATAAATCGCAACTCTTTCTCACTCGCGCTGCGCTGGTCATGAGCGGCTTGCTGAGCCTGGCCATTGCCCTCTGGGCCGAAACAATCTATCAGCTTGCAGTGCTTGCGAACACCTGCATTTTAGTAGGCATGGTAGCGCCTTACATTATCGGCATGTATTGGAAGAAAGCCAATCACATCGGCGCATTAACTTCATTTTTTGCAGGTACGCTTTCTTGGATTTTCATCTCTATGTACTATTACCCACAAACTCTGGTTGCCAATGACTATTTTGTGCAAGATGCCGTCTGGGATGCCGTGTACATTGGCTCAACGCCAGCCTTTTTCATTTCGGTGGTGGTTTTCATTGCCGTTTCCCTGCTCACTGGGAAAATAGACCCACCCAAAATTCTTACCAATATTTACGGCAAACCGGTCAGCATGCAAAACGCCTTGGGTTGGAGCAAGTTGAACGAAGAACCGGTAGAAGCCTCTGCGGCCGATTAAAGGATGCGTTAGCGCCTGTCCCCTCGACTTTGGCTCTTTGAGCAAAGTCGGGAAAGAGAAACGAACAAGAAAAGGGTGCGAAAGCGCCCTTTTTTGTTTAGATTCGGGTATTGAGAG
>QEXW01000097.1 GCA_003130845.1 Anaerolineae bacterium | reverse complement strand
GTGGAATAGCCTAAAAAGCCAAGCAGAATGGCGAGTTTGCCGACGACTTCAAAGCGTTTGATGTGCAAAAGATGCACAATGACGCCAAAGACAAAGGCACTGCCGCCAAGTGCAATGGCCGAAAGGTCAATGGTAATCCAG
This sequence comes from Anaerolineae bacterium, assembly GCA_003130845.1. Taxonomy (GTDB): domain Bacteria; phylum Chloroflexota; class Anaerolineae; order Anaerolineales; family Villigracilaceae; genus UBA5195. Next base: position 5,260 of record QEXW01000097.1, on the reverse strand, counting down.
AGTGCCCAGGGGACTTTGTTGGATAGGCCGGTGACGTATAAGCCTTCGGTGAGAACGATATAGGCGCCTACCAAGCCAAACGCAATGAGACCGAGCAGGAAGGTTATCCAATAGGGGAAGATGTCTATCGAAAGTTTCCCAATCCGAATTTTGGGGTAATGAACAATGGCCTGCATGGGTTTATTCTCCCTTCTGGAAGGGTGGTTTGTAGGCCGAGTCGGGCGGAATGTAGTAAACGCGCGGTTCGGTGCTCAGTTCTTCACGCAGACGCAGGGTGACACGGGCTGCTTCCCGGGCTTTGGAGATGGGGCTGTTGGGGTCATTCAAGTCGCCGAAGACGCGTGCGCCCGTTGGGCAAGCCACGACGCAGGCCGGGGTTGCTTGTGGGTCTACGCCTGGGGTTAGTTGGCGTGCTAGTCCATCATCAATACGGTGCGAGCAGAAGTGACATTTTTCGACTACGCCGCGCTGACGGTTAGGAACTTCCTGGACACCAAACATGGGGGAAAGCTCGCTTTTTTCGATTGGTTCGCGCCAGTTGAAGACGCGGGCGTCGTAGGGGCAGGCTACTTGGCAGTAGCGACAGCCAATACAGCGGTCGTAGTCCATGGCGACGATGCCATCTTCACGATAGTAGGTGGCTGCTACTGGGCAAACGTGTACACAGGGTGCCTCGGCACATTGCATACAGGGGCGTGAGAGGAAGTATTCGGTGCCGTTTTGGGTGGTTTCCGTCGTGACGACGTTGTAGCGCATGTCATCGGCTAGGTTGTTGACTGCTTGGCAGGCATAGGTGCAGTAGTTGCACCCGATGCATTTGTTGATGTCAATCAACATGCCCCATTTAACGCCATTTTCATGGTCTTCGCCGCTTGCCTCCAGTGGGCTAGCCAGCGAGTTGAGGCTGATAAATTGCGTCAGCCCAACGGCTGCGGCTAACCCACCGACGAGTTTCAGGAAATCACGGCGTGAGGTGGTGTTTTCCTGCGGCGTTTTATTCTCTGTTCGGTTGTGTTTCATCTTGTGCCTCCGAACGTTCTTCTTTTTTGGCAGATTTGCCATTGCCGTTGTCCACGTCCAGCTCGCGTTCAATCAGTACCCAGACCGCGCCGCCACCTACGCCAATTCCAATCACGAAGAACAGCCAAGTTGGTAAGTTGACGCCGCCCCGTGCTGGCTGAGAGGTTTCCACGACGCGCGGTTTGACTTCGGGTGCTACGGGTGTGATGAAGGCACCTCTCACTAGGCTGTTGGCCTGATGAATGTTGGAATGACAACTTTGGCAGGTGGAAATTTGCGAAATGAAGGTGTGTCCTACTTCTGGCCCCATGTGGCAATCAAAGCAGGCGACGCCGGCTGCGCCGTGTGTCGAACTATGTGTCTGTTCTACCTGGGTTCGATGACAGTTTTCGCAGGTGGTTTTGCTTTCTCCGATGAGTTTTTGCTGTTGCGAATGTGGTTCGTGACAGGTGACGCAGCCCATGCCGCGCTGACCGTGCTTGCTTGTCATCCAGTCGGTTTTGATGTTGGCGTGACAGGTATCGCACGTTTCGGATTCTGGCAGGTTGAGATAGTTGACTTTGGGATGCGCTCCCTCGCCTTCACCTAGTTTATGGCAGGCAAAGCAGTTGGTTGCTTCGCTGCCGTGCTTGCTCTGACTCCAGCGGTCGTACACATCTGAGTGGCAATTCTTGCAGGCATCGGCCGGGCTGCCCTGTGGTAAAGGCGCAGCCTGGACTTGGCTGCCGGGGGCCGCCAGCAGAAATCCAAGTGCAAACACCAAGAGTAACGCTAAGCCTATCAGTGCTATCGGCTTTGTGAGTGCAGGTTGTTTCATGTCGCATTCTCCCAGGTAAATTCAGAGTTGGGTGTCAGAATTGAGGGTAACTACAATTGCTGCTCTCGGCAAGTGTTACCTGTCATCAGCGAAAGGGACTAAAGTCATCCAAATATATTAGATTTGCTTATGATTTTAGATATGTGAAAGTTATCGCTACAAAATGTGGGGGTGGTGAAGGAAAGATGGGCTTTGCTCGGTTTGGTGAATCCGCCCTGGTGAGATGAATCATAGCAGCCTATTCACGAGTTTGTGGAAGGCTTAGGTGTGCCGATGTTGTAACTTTGTATCTGCGGAAGGGGGAGGGCCCCAGGCTGGTCTGTAAGCCGCATTCTGTCCAGCGACGGAGAGACTGCCTCCGTGCCTGGGCGGTCATCTCTCTTGGCGACATGTCGCCATGCCGCTCCAGCAGCCTACCCGGGACTGGCCTCCTGAACAGGAGGCACATGGGGAAACGAGCACATTTCCCGATGGTCCGCAGACCACTTCGTCCCTGCTTGGCCTTGCTCCCGGCGGGGGTTACCAGGCCGCCCGTATTACTACGGGCACCGGTGGTCTCTTACACCACCTTTTCACTATCACCCCCTTGCGGGGGCTACCTGTTTTCTGTGGCCCTGTCCGGCAGGTTGGCCCCCCAATGTGGGGGATCGCCCCGCCCCGGGTATTATCCGACGCCGTGCTCTATGGAGTGCGGACTTTCCTCGGCTCCGAACTCGCGAAGCCGCGACCGCCCGACCAGCCTTGGGGTATATTTATCATACCACAAACGGAAAGCAAGGTTCGGTGAAGGCTTGCTCCCGGCTTGAGGTCTCTCCTGTGACAAACATAATCCCCAAAACGTGACGTGCGCCCGAATCGAAAAGTGCTACACTACAAGTACCGGCTTTCGATTTCCACCATTCAGGAGACCTTATGCCCAAATATCCCCCCGAACCCTTCCGCATTAAGACTGTTGAGCCAATTCGCTTGCCATCCCTGACCGAGCGCAAAGCAGCCATTCAGGCGGCCGGCTATAATGTCTTTGCGTTGCGCGCCGAAGATATTTTCATTGACTTGCTCACCGATTCGGGTACCGGTGCAATGAGCCAGAATCAATGGGCAGCGATGATGTTAGGCGATGAATCTTACGCTGGAGCGCGTTCCTATCATCGACTTAAGGCCGCGGTAGATGATATTTTCGGGTTTAAGCATTTTTTTCCAACTCACCAGGGGCGCGCTGCCGAAAACATTCTCTCCGCCGCGCTCGTTCGGCCGGGAAATGCTGTTCCATCGAACATGCATTTTGATACGACCGATGCCAATATCCGTGCACGAGGCGGGCGTCCTGTCAATTTAGTGATTGATGAAGCCGGTGACCCTAAGAGTCAGCATCCTTTTAAGGGCAATCTGGATATTCAGAAATTGAAGGCTTTCATTGAAAAGACTGGTCCCAAAAACATCCCCTTTGGCATGATGACCCTGACCAATAACGCTGGCGGTGGTCAGCCGGCCTCGATGGAAAACATCCGCGCTGTGGCCGAAACCTATCATGCGTACGGTATTCCATTCTACATTGATGCCGCGCGCTATGCTGAGAATGCTTACTTTATTAAGTTGCGTGAACCTGGTTACCAGGACAAAACCACGCTCGACATTGCTCGTCAAATGTTCTCTTTTGCGGATGGATTTTGCATGAGCGCCAAAAAGGACGCCATCGTCAACATTGGTGGCTTATTGGCAACCAATGATGATGCTGTGGCTGAGCGGCTACGCAATGAATTGATACTGCGCGAGGGGTTTGTCTCCTATGGCGGCCTGGCTGGGCGTGACTTGGACGCTATGGCGGTGGGGTTATATGAAGGGTTAGATGAGAATTACCTCGCTTACCGCCTAAGCCAAACGGCCTACTTGGCGGGGCGGCTGAAAGAAATTGGGGTGCCGATGATTGAACCCCCCGGTGGTCATGCCATTTATCTGGATGCTGGCGCCATTCTGCCGCATATTCCGCAGGCTGAGTTCCCCGGTCAGTCCCTGACAGTGGAATTGTATTTGGAAGGGGGCATTCGTGCTTGTGAAATTGGCTCGGTGATGTTTGCTCATCCCGATCCTGAAACCGGGCAGATGGTTTACCCGCGTTTAGAACTGGTGCGCTTGGCTATTCCGCGCCGCGCATATACGCAGAGTCACTTTGATTACTTGGTCGAGTGCATTGGCAATATCGTCCAACGTGCTTCGAGGCTGCGAGGCTATCGTTTTACGTATGCTCCCGAACTCTTGCGACACTTTACGGCACGCTTCGAGCCGTTGTGAGTGGCTTTAAGTCAAAAAATGTTATAAATTCATTTCAACACGTTACTGAAATATGGCATTAAGGAAAAATGTGCTACACTATGCGCATAACGAAAGGAGAGCAGTATGGCAACGACTCCGGTTACTGCGCATATCACGGCGAACACTACGCTTTTTCCGGCTATCAGCGCGTATGAAATTTTTCTCAACGATCAGGGACGTTCCCCTTATACCATCAAAGCCTTTCTTTCTGATTTGCGTCTGATGGCCTCGTATTTTCCACCCGATCGCACGCTCGGCGCAATTACCACGGTAGACTTGAATACCTACTTTGAGTGGATGCAAAATGAGCGCGATGTGCCGTGTAGCCCAAAGACCTTGGCGCGCCGCATTACGACAACCAAATCCTTTTTCCGGTGGCTGAATAAAAACGGCGTGCTGCTGGTTGACCCAGCAGAAAAGGTTGTTCAGCGCTCGGTGCTTTCGCCTTTGCCAACCGTACTGACGGATGATGAAGTGCAGGCTGTTATGCTGGCCGCTGACCGTTATCGGCGCAAAGCCAAGCCAGATGCTCGTCCGTATGCCTTGCTTTATCTGTTGCTTTCAACGGGTATTAAAAAGAGCGAATGCTTGGGTATTCATCTCAACCACCTAGATTTGGCCGCGCCCGATGGTCCTATTTTGTTTGTGAAGTATGCTAGCCCGATCAACCGCTACAAAGAGCGGAAACTGCCCCTGCCAGATGACTGGGTGCCGGTGTATGAGGAGTACATTGCCCAATATAAGCCGGTAGACCGGCTCTTCCCCTGGTCACCGCGTCGTTTGGAATATCTGCTCGAGGATATTGGCAATGATGCTGCCCTCGAAAAACACTTATCCTTCGATATGTGCCGCTGGACATACGCCTTGGGCGAGTACCTACGTGGTGTGGAGCCTGAGACGATTCGCCAGAACCTAGGGGTTTCTAAAATCCAATGGCGCGAGCTGAACATGAAGCTCAAACAATTGGCTAAGGCTGCTTAAGGGATGGGTTGAACTGTGCAAGATAAAATGCACTCCTCGACTTTGGCTCTTTGAGCAAAGTCGGGAAAGAGAAACGAACAAGAAAAGGGTGCGAAAGCGCCCTTTTTTGTTTAGATTCGGGTATTGAGAGCG
>QEXW01000096.1 GCA_003130845.1 Anaerolineae bacterium | reverse complement strand
TTTCGTAACGAAAATGAAGGGCCACGTAAAGGGGAGATATTTACATTTGATGTAAAACTCTCGCGCTTTTCCTTGACGGATCAGGCGCGTTTCTTTTATATCCCGTATTTGGTTGGTCTGGTGTATTTAGGTGCTAGTCTTTGGATTTTTGGCCTGCGCCGCACTGAAACCGCTGGGCGAGCCTTTTCTATGATGTCTAGCTCGGTAGCCATCGCCACTGCCGGTCTGTTAAGTGTTTATACTACGCATTCGCTGACATTTTTTTGGATTCTATCCGTCTCGGTGATTGGGGCTGCGTTGTTTCATCTGTCGCTGGTTTTCCCCCAGCAGGCACGGATAGAAATGCGCTATCCTTTTTTGCGATTGGGTGGGTATATCGTTGCGTTGGGCTTGAGCATTCTACAATATTCATCTTTGTATGATTTTAGCCGTCCAACGTACTATGCGAGCACTTGGAAATTTAATTACCTTTTTACCGGGTTGTCGATTCTGTTTTTTATTGGAACCACCCTCTATCGCTGGTTTCGGTCTCCCTCGCCTGTGGTACGCCAGCAAGCGCGTGTTATTCTGTTTGGAGCGCTGTTTAGCTTTGCTTATATTACTATCTGGCTTTTGTTAAGCACTGTTTACATCATGAATTTTGACCCGTATTTGGGGTTTTTGCCGCTGGTGGTCTTTCCGCTGGTCACGGGGTACACCGTGTTGCGGTATCGTTTGTTGCGGGCGGATTATTTACTCAGCCGAACGATATTGTATGTCTCACTGACTCTTTTAGCAGTGGCTGCATACATCTTTTTAGCAATCGGCATCGGCATGCTGGCTGCATGGGTCTTTGACGTCACCATTGCGCCGGATAATCCGGTTGTGATTGCCAGCGCCATTTTCTTGTTGACTTTGGTTTTGAATCCCGTCCGTTCTCGTTTGCAAGAAAAGATAGATGCGATTTTCTTTCGGGGGGAATCTGTTCATCAGAGCCGACTTAACGCCTTTTCCCGTGAGATGACCCGCGCAGTGGGCCTGAACGATATTTTACGCAGTTTGCGTGAGCAAATCTCAATTAGTTTGTTGCCGAGTCAGATTCATGTTTTTACCTATAACCCTCTCTCTGACCAGTATCTAGCAACCCCTGATGAAACCGGGCAATTGACCAGCGATATTCAGTTTGACGCAAACAGCCCCTTGCCGCGTGCAATGCGACGTGAAATGATGCCGATTTTTGTGGATGATGTCCATATTCCTGAATCTATTCTTGCCGAGCGTGGCCGGGTGGCCTTGTTGGGCGCGCAGTTGTTCATTCCCTTGCCCGGACGCGACCGTTTGATTGGCTGGATTGCATTAGGAGAACGTCTTTCTGGGGAGAGTTACGCTGCACACGATGTGGCTTTTTTGGAAGATCTGGGCCGGCAGGCGGCTGTGGCCTTGGAACGTGCTCAAGTGCTTGCGAACTTGGAGCGTCGTGTTACAGAGATGAACGCGCTGGCTCGTGTTGCACAGGGTATTAACATTACGCTGAATTTTGATGACATTCTGGAACTGATTTATGCCCAAACGACCCAAATCATTCCTGGCAGCGATGCGCGTTTGACGCTCTACAATCGCATGGGGGAGTACTATTATCATGCGTTTTACGTTGAGAACGATGAGCGTATTTCGTCCATGGAGAATATTCCCCTGCAGCCTAAAACGGCGCTAGAGCAAGAGGTGATTGCGAGCCGCCGCCCGATTTTGGCGCAGGATTTTCTGACACAGTGCCAGGTGATGGGGGTGATTCCGCCGGTAAAAGGTTTGTACTCGTGGATGGGCGTTCCTTTGAATACGGGTACAGACACGATTGGCGCTTTTAGCATTGCCTCGCGAGACCCGTCGGTCTCTTATACAAACACGCAGCTCAGTTTGCTGCAAGCAATTGCTGACCAGGCAGCGGGTGCGATTGTTAAATCTCGTCTGCTACAAGAGACGGAGCGACGTGCGCAACAACTGGCGACGCTGAACACGATTACTCGGCAGTTGACATCTACGATGGAAATTGAGACGCTCTCTCAAAATATTATGGAGAGTGCGGTGAGCATTTTGAATACCGAAGCGGGGACGCTATTTTTGGTGGATGAGCAAACTGGGGAATTGGTATTTAAGGTGACCGTTGGACCGGTTGCGAAAGACTTGGTTGGTCAACGTCTTCCGCCCGGAACGGGCTTTGTTGGTCAGGCTGTGATGACTCGTCAACCCGTGATTGTGAATAACGTGGCTGCTTCTTCTGCTTGGAATCCGGCGACTGATAGGCAAACTGGGTTCGTCACTCGTTCTATTCTGGCTATCCCAATGGAAGTCAAAGATCGGGTGATTGGGGTTATCGAAGTCATTAACAAAAAAGATGGCAGTCCGTTCACCGAAGATGATCGGAATTTGTTGACGGCTTTCAGTGGGCAGGCTTCGGTAGCGTTTGAGAATGCACGTCTGTTTACTTTGACCGACCAGGAACTCTCGGCTCGTGTAGAAGAACTCTCGGTGATGCAACGCATTGACCGCGAGCTGAACACTAGCCTGGAGGTCGGCCGTACCATGCGCATTACCCTCGAGTGGGCTTTACGTCAATCGAGCGCAGAAGCCGGTTTGATTGGCTTTGTGGAAGAAGAAGGGGTGCGTGTGATGGCTGAACAAGGCTATAAGGATGAAATTGATGTTTTCAAAAAAGAATATATGAGCATCCACCATCCGGCGGTGAGTGAGCCAATTGAGATGGGACAGATGAAATTGACCTTTCTGCAAGCGCCTGATGCCTCGCGCCTTTTTTTGAAGAATGGTTTGAGTCAAATGGTTTTACCTATTCGCCGAGAAGCCAAAACCATTGCTGTCCTTTTGCTTGAAAGCACGCAGCCAGATTCATTTTCGGAAGATACGGTTACGTTTATTACTCGTTTGGCTGACCATGCCGCCATTGCGATTTCTAATGCTCAACTTTACAGTGAAGTGCAACAGGCGAATATTGCTAAGAGTGAGTTCGTCTCGTTTGTGGCGCATGAACTAAAGAACCCAATGACTTCTATTAAAGGCTATGCTGAATTGCTCTCGGTGGGTGCGGTAGGACCGGTCAATGAGGCGCAAGCGAACTTTTTAAGTACCATTCGCTCTAATATCGAACGGATGCGAACGATTGTGGAAGATTTGAATGATAACTCTAAAATCGAAGCCGGGCGTTTGCGGCTTGATTTTAA
>QEXW01000095.1 GCA_003130845.1 Anaerolineae bacterium | reverse complement strand
GGCACGAGGTCTACCAGCAAGGATTTGTCCATCGGCACGGCTTGCCATTTCCAGTCCCATTGTTTGGCCCAGGTTTGTGCTTTGTAATCGAACGGCACGTAGCCCACTTGGCAAGCGACCGAATCGACGAAGTTGCCGGTTAGGCGGTAGGTAAGGTAGCCTGAGAGAAAGAGGTATTTGTGGGTGGCTTTCCAAATTTCGGGCTGGTAGGTGCGAATCCAGTTGGCTTCGGCTTCGGCTTGTAGATAGGCGACGGTTTGTGCAGCCCCGGCCAATTTGAATGCCAGCCCCCACAGTCCGCCAAGCGGTGGTAGGCCTTCGGTGCGGCGTTTATCTAACCAGACGATGGCCGGGCGTAGGGGTTGTCCGTGTTTATCTACGTTGATGACGGTGCTGCGCTGGGTGGTGATAGCGGCGGCTGCCAGGCTGGAGGGGGAGATGCCTTGTGACCATAGTCCTTGGCAGGCTTGGCACAGGGCGTTCCAGAATACTTGCGGGTCTTGTTCTGCTAGGCCGGGTGCGGTGGAATAGTAGGGTTCAATGAGGACGCGTTGTTTGGCGAGCAAGTTGCCGCGCGGGTCGAACACGAGTGCGCGTACGCTTTGCGTGCCGTTGTCGAGCGCTAGGATGTTTTCGGGCATTGTCTCTCTTTCTTGTCCGTTGGCTTGAAGGGGTGGTCTAAATTTTTCCCAATGCCCGTAGAACGCGTTCTGGTGTGAGGGGGAATTGGTCGATCCACACGCCGGTGGCATCATGGATGGCGGCAGTGATGGCCGGGGCGAGCGGCAAGTAGGGTAGTTCGCCGACGCCTTTGGCGCCCCACGGACCAATTTCGGCGGGGATTTCGACGATGACCGCTTCGACTTTTTCTGGGATGTCCCAAATGGTGGGGATGAGATAGGTGCTGAATTGGTCCGTTAGGATGTATCCGTTGCGCGTGATGAAGTTTTCTTGAATGACGTAGCCTTGGGCCTGCACGATACCGCCTTCGATTTGTCCTACGACTAGGTCGGGGTTGATGGCTTTTCCTACGTCGTGCGCCGAGACGACGCGCAGCAAGCGCACATGACCGGTTTCCGTATCCACTTCTGCTTCGACTGCCTGGGCTGCGTAAGCGTAGAGGAAGTTGGGGGTGCAGTAACCGGTTTCGGGGTCGAAGGGGGTGGTCGGCGGCGCCAGGTAGGTATATTCAGCGATGGCAGGGCGTTCTTCGTTTTTCCACTTTTCGAGCGCACGCTCGGCCGCGCCTTTGACGGCGTTGCCTGACATGACCGTTAAGCGCGAGGCGGAAGCAGAGCCGGCGTTGCCCATATCGAGGGTGTCCATGGTGACCAGGTTGATTTGTTGCAGGGGCACTCCGGTGACTTCGGCGGCGATTTGCGCTAAGATGGTGTGATTGCCTTGTCCCACTTCGGCTGCGGCGCACCACACGGTCACCGTTTCGATTTCAGCACGGCCATGAATTTCGACCCGCGCCCAGCAGTTTTCTTTGTAGCCGAAACTGAAGCCGATGTTTTTGAACCCGGCTGCAAAGCCGCGCCCTCGTTTGACCGCTGGAGGCGTGTTGCTTGGGGAGGGTGGGTGAGACGGGCCCGAATTTTGCTCCCAACCGAATTTTTCCGCCGCCGCGTTGATGACTTCTAAAATGGTTGGCTTGTTGGGGGGTGGTGTGCCGACGGCCATGGTATCGGTTGCTTGCAGGGCGTTGATGCGGCGAATTTCTACCGGGTCGAGGCCGAGTTTTTCGGCGAGTTTGTTCATTTGGCTTTCGGCCATAAAGGCTGCTTGCGGTGCGCCAAAGCCGCGAAAGGCCGCTGCCGGTACGTTGTTGGTGTAGACGCCGATGACATCTCCTTTGATGTTGGGGATGTAATAGGGTCCGCTTTCGGTGATGGTGGAGTTGCCTAAAACTTTGTTGGTGGTGTACATGTAGGCGCCGCCATCGGCAATGAATAGGTTTTGGGCGGCGGTCAATTTGCCGTCTCGGCGCGCGCCCCATTTGGCGCGGATAATCATGGCGTGCCGTTTGGCGTGGCCGATGATGGATTCCTGGCGCGACCAGATGATTTTAACGGGGCGTTTCAGTTTCCAGGCGGCCAGTGCAATGACAATTTGTATGGACATATCTTCTCGTCCGCCGAAGGCGCCGCCGATGGCTGGGTATTGTACGCGCACCTGGTCTTCGGGCAAGTTGAGGGCGTGGGCAATTTGTTTGCGGTCCACATGGGTCCACTGCCCGGCGGCTTTGACTGTCAGCAAGCCATTTTCGTCCACGTAGGCCAGTCCGGCTTCTGGTTGGAGGTAGGCGTGTTCTTGCATTGGCACGCGGTATTCGGCTTCTACGATGACATCGGCTTCGGCGAAGCCTTTTTCCACATCCCCTTTGCGGATTTTATCGTGTACACAGATGTTGCTTGGGCTGATTTCTGGGTGGATGGGGAAGGCGCCCGGTTGCATGGCTTCTTCGGGGTCGGTGAGGACCGGTAAATCTTGATATTCTACGCGAATCAGTTTGCGGGCTTGCTCGGCAATTTGCTCTGTTTCGGCGACAATGATGGCGACCTGGTCACCTACGAAGCGCACGATGGAAGGGTCAACCTGTTTTTTGGTTTCTTGGTTTGTGTTTGTTGTAGGAACAGGCCCACATAATACGGGCTGGTCGTTGATTTGCAGGCCATATTCGTTGACCGGCACATCTTTGGCGGTGAAGATGGCTACAACGCCGGGCAAGGCTTCGGCTTGGGAGGTATCTATGCTTAAGATGCGCGCATGGGGGCGCCCGGCGAACAGGATTTTGGCGTGTAACATGCCCGGCATGGTCAGGTCACCCGAATATTCGGTTTGACCAGTGACTTTGCCGTAGGCGTCAATCCGTTGGGCGGGGGTTCCAACCAGGGTGGTCATAGTTCTCCTACATCACTTTTTTGACTTCCAGGAAGCCTTCTCGTTCTAGGTTGGCTTTGTGAATCGCTTCTGCGGCACCAAGTACTACCACTTCACCTTGTTGGGCAACTTGTTCTAGAACGTCTGCAAAGCGATGGAAGTCTGCTAGGGTGGTTCCTAGTACTTCGTCACGGATTCTTTGGCGTTCTTCGTCGGTGTAGTTGGTCAGGTAGCGCACCATGCTCATCCAGCCTTTGGCATCGGGCAAGAGGTAAGTATCGAGTTCACCGATGGTGCCGATGATGGTTTTGGTGAGTTCGCTTTGATCGAGTTCGAGTGTACGTAGGAAGTTTGGCGTTGAGTCGTAATTTTGCAGGGTGGCAAGCAGGTTGGGGTCGCGGTAGGAGAGGTATGCGAAGAAACCGGAGGTCATATCAAAGGTGCTGAAGCCGCCGTAAGCCCCTCCTTGCACGCGGATTTTATCCCATAGCCAGGTGGTGCCGAGATAGTTGCGGATGACGTGCGCCGAGCCGTGTGGTTCGTAGCCTAAATCGTATAGGTTGGCGCCCTTGCCAACGTAGTTGACTTGGGCAGGGATGGTCAGGCCTTCGTTCACCAGTTTTCCAGGTGTCTGGTTGGCTGGTTGTTCGGTTGAAGTGGAGAACGGATGAGCCGGTAAGCTGGCTAAGAGATTTTCTATCTCTGGCGCGATGGTTCGATAGGAATCAGCATCGGTGGTGATGTTGACCACCATTCCCGCGCGGTTGATGAGCACATCGCGTGTTTGTTCTAGCTTTGCCAGCACGGCCTCCCAGTCGTTTTCGATTTGCTCGGCCAGGCGGCGTAAGAAGAAGAGATTTTCCAGGCCGCTGATTTGTTCATTGGCCCAATCGGCTAGGCTGAAGCGCGCCGCGAGGCGGTTTTTGACCACCAGATGGCCGCCAGGGATAAGACTGGCTTCGGCGTTGGCTTTTTCTTCTAGCACAATTTGTTTGAAACGTTCACGGTTGTTGAGTCGGGCGGTTAATAGCACATCACGCAAGATGGCGAATAGTTCTGTTGCTTTTTCTAGCGTGGCTTTGCTGCGCAGGAAGAAGTAAAGCGCGGGATTGCGGCTTTCACGGATGGTGGAGGTGAGTAAGCCAGAGCGGATGCCGCCGGTGTGTTTGCCGATGCGCTGTGTGAGGGTGACGTAATCTTGCGTTTCGGTTCCCATCTGCAGGAGAAGTCGCCCCATGAGGCCGATGAAAGGGAGCAGGTCTGCCGCGGTGCTCTTGTTGGTGGGCAGGAGGGGGCGCAAGTCAAAGCCCAAGTCGATGTAGAGAATGCCGTTGGTGGGCAAATCATGGGTGATGAGTTTTGCACCTGAGCGTTCTTCCACTTCGATGGGGATGGTTTTAATTTTGGGGTCAATATCTTTGAGGGTGAGGGCTGGAATGGTGGCGAGCGCTTCGGGGCTATCGGGGGTTTCTTGATGTTTTTTGAGTGCGGCGATTTCGGCAATCAGAGATTGGATTTGTTCCGGTGTCATTGCCGCTTTTGCGGCTTGCAGGCGGGCGGTTTCGGCAGCGGCGCGGCGTTTTCCCTCTTCGGGGTCTGGCACCAGGTGAACGGTAGTGCGGTGTGGGTTTTCGAGCAAATGATGGCGAATCAGGCTCTCGAAGTAGCCTGGGGGTTGGTTCTTTACGGCTTGTAGCGGGGCTTCAAATGCCAGCCCTGTCAGGGGGTCGCCATCGTAGAGCCAGGGTGTCAAGGCATTCAGCATCAGGAACAGGCCGCGCGGGAAGCGCCCGGTGTTCTGTTCGCGCAGACGGAATTCGATGGTGTTGAGCGAGGCGGCTACGGTTTCGGGGTCGATGCCTTTTTCTGCCAGTTCTGTGAGCGTGGTGTGGATAACCGATTCCACTTTTTCCAGGTTTTCCGGCGCAACGCCTTTCATCCCAGCCGAGAAGTAGCCTTGTCGTAGTTCCTCCTGGTAGCCGCCGGTCACATCTTCACCGAGGCCGCTATCGAGCAGGGCTTTTTTGAGCGGCGAGGCTGGGGTGGCAAGCAAGATATGGGACAGGATGGACAGCGAGAGCGTGGTCTGCGCGTCGGTCGATTCGGGCATCAGCCAGTTGACGGTGATGTAGGCTTTGGCATCGGGCGAATCGCCGGAATCGTAGGGGTGAACCACACGCCGCGGTTCGGTCCAGCGTGGTTGGAGCGGGAGACTGGATTGGACGTCTTGGCGCTCGAAGTCTTGCAGCCAAGAATCTAGCAGACGCAGGCGCTCTTCTTCGGGGTCGTCGCCATAAAAGTAGATGTATGCGTTGGATGGATGGTAATAGGTCTCGTGGAAGGCTTTGAACTCGGCATACGTTAGGTCGGGGATGACGGCCGGGTCTCCGCCGGAGTTGAGGCCGTAGGGGGTGTTGGGGTAAAGTGATTGCTGCGAGATTTCACCAAGCAGGTCATCGGGCGAGGAGAGGGCGCCTTTCATCTCGTTGAAGACCACGCCCTTGAAAGTCAGCGGGTCTTCGGGGTTTTCGATTTCGTAATGCCAGCCTTCTTGTTTGAGGGTTCGTTCTGGGATGAGCGGGTAGAAGACGGCGTCGAGATAGACATCAATGAGATTGTAAAAGTCTTTCAGGTTGGTGCTGGCAACGGGGTAGCAGGTCTTATCAGGGTAGGTGAAGGCGTTGAGGAAGGTGTTAAGGGAGCTTTTGGCGAGTTCGATGAACGGTTCTTTGACGGGGTATTTGCGCGAGCCGCACAAGACGGAATGTTCCATGATGTGGGCAATGCCGTTGGAGGTTTGTGGCGGGGTGCGGAAGGTGATGCCGAAGACTTTGTTCTCGTCACTGTTTATGACCGAAAGCAGCCGCGCGCCGGTTTTCTGGTGCTGGTAGAGTTTGGCGGTGGAGGCGATTTCGGGGATATGGCGTTCCTGAAGTAGGGTGAAGGGCATGGGAGACTCCTGGTGAATGACGCGTAAGTGAAAAAATTATAGCATCCTTCATCGGCCTTGCAGGATGAGTGTATGTGCAAATGGGTCTGTGTTGGCGAGCAGCAGCCGACGTTGCTGCTCGTTGGGTTGGTGAAAGACACCGCTTTGTGGGTTGGTATTTTCTACCCACAATACGACATCGTTGATATTTTCTGTGGTGATTTCAAAGGAGAAGGCGAAAATCGAATAGGTAGTAGCGCTTTCTTTTGCTAGGCGAATGGCTTCGGCATGGCTGCCGGCGGCATGACCAGGGATGAAGCGTTCTCTTCGCAACGTTGCCAGGTAAGGGTCATTTAAACCGAGTTCGTCAATGAAATTGCCACCGGCAAAAAAGGGAATTTTCCCGGCAGGGAACGTGACCACTGTGCCGTATTGTTCTCGCTGACGTGCCATTTCTTTGCCGAGCAGAATCCAGGGGTCTTGTGGTTTGGGGTGGGTATAGGAGAAACGTGCATCTGGCCAGAGGGCAAGCCAGATTGTTGCCACGAGCAGGCACAGCATGAGGGCAAATTTCCAGGCCGATTGGAGGGCTATTTTTTCGAAGAAGGGTGCTGCGAGTGCGGCCGAGAGGATGATAACGCCTAGCAGGTGACGCTCTACGAAGAAGTCTCCGCCGATGTAGATGTAATAAGCCAGCCAGCCGCCGAGTATGAAGAGGGCTGCCAGGCGCTGGCTTCCTGGCTGCTCATGCAGGCCAAACAGGCCAATCAGTAGAAAGGGAAAGGTGGCCGGCAGGGTTTGCAGGAAGGCCAACAGGCCGGGAAGCAGGCGTTCGGCTAGACCGAAGTTGAGTTTGGCAACGGCGGTGTTGGGCAGAAGGCTGCCAAAATTCCAAAGCCGCCAAATGTACAAAAGCGTTAGACTGAGCAGTAGGCCGCTGAGCACTTTTTTCCACGCAGGGTTGCGCGTCAACAGCAGGGCGCCTACGATGACCAACAGATAGACGAATCCATCTGACCGCAGCCAGACGACAAGCCCGGCGAAACCGCCCAATTGCCAGGCAGGGGGTTGCCGGGCTTCTTCGGATAAACTCGAATACGCTAGTGTGCCTAACAGTGCGCCAAAAACGCCCGATTCTAGGCCAGAGGTGCTGTGCAGCCAAAGGGCCGGGCTGGCTGCGCTTAGAAATAAGCCACTGATGGCGGGCAAGTTGCCTCGCTCGGAGGAGATTTTTTGTGCCAGCAGGATGAGCAGCCCGCCTGTGAGGAGCGAGGAAGTCAGGGTAACACCGGGGTATAACCAATCTTTTTCACCGCTGAACGCCCACAGCGCGCTGAGGAACACCCACAATGGGTTGGTAAACCCTTCGGTCCGGCGAAATCCTGATTCGTTCCAGCTTAACGTGCCAAAATGTACCCAATTCCAGCCATAGCGGTAGGTGATGTAGGCATCATCTACGCCCTGGTATTGAAAATTGCGGTCTGGTGTAAAGAAGTATAGGCCGCGGGCATAGTGTAGTGCGCAGCCGGTTAGGAATAACACCAGGAGAGCAAAGAACCAGGCAGATGAACGATGAGAGGAAGGAATGCGCATAGTAGAGCGGTCAAAGGGCTGGCAACGGGTACAAAAGTATGTGAAAATTGCTTCGAGAGGTAGTTTACCAGAGAACCGCATTCTTTTTTAGAGATACAGTGAGCCTGATATGTCCATCTTTCGCTTCAAGTGTATGTTGTGCTTCGTGGTAGTGGTGCTTTGGACGGTTGCGTGCAGTTTTTCTTCGTTTCTTCCGTCTTTTTCTGCTACGCCCGTTGTGGTTGCGCCAACCCCTGTGTTGCCCTCGCCTACGGTAACCCTTTCTTTTGGCTCGCTACAGGCGCCGGCATCGCCTACTCCGGCTGTTGGGTTTAGCGTTCGGACTCACCCCGATGGGTCGCTCTATGTAGGTGACCAGGTGAGTTTGGAAGTTTTGCCGCCAGATGGGTTTGAGACGGACAATAAATCTGTCGAAGTGCAGTTTCAGGGTCAGGTGTTGGGTGCGCAGCCGTTTCGCCCGTTTGGTATTGCCGAACGCCAGCAGGCAACCTTTTTTTGGATTTGGGATACGGCTGAATTGTCGGCGGGGGCGCATGTCTTGACCTTTGTGGTTCAGCCGGATGGGTTTTCTTGGACGGAGACCTTCACCTTACGCCCCGCTACCGAAGTTCCGTCTCCTGAACCGGCTGCGCGCTGGGAGAGTCTCACGTCGGACTGTTGCCTGATTTACTATATCACCGGCACGGATGCGCATCGCGACCTGGAATTCCTGGTTGAGATGGCCGAGGGGGAGGCGGAGCGGGTCGAAGCGCACTTTGGCGTGCCATTTCAGGAACGTATTCCGTTGACGTTTTTGCCGCGCGTGCTAGGCCACGGTGGTTTTGCTTGGGATGGGGTGTACGTCTCGTACTTAGATGAAAATTATGCCGGAGGGGCTACCCGGCAGGTCATTCATCATGAAATGGTGCATTGGCTCGATGCTCGACAAGGCGGTGATTTGCGGCCCTCCATTTTGGTTGAAGGGCTGGCCGTCTATTTGAGTGGTGGTCATTTCAAGGAGGAGCCGATTTTGCCACGCGCTGCTGCCTTGCTCGACTTGAATTGGTATATTCCCCTGCGTGAACTGACCGATGCATTTTATACTTCGCAGCACGAAATTGGCTATTTGCAAGCGGCGGCCCTGGTGGCGTATCTCATAAAAACCTTTGGCTGGGAGCGTTTTGATGATTTTTATCGTGATATTCATCCCGCGGCGGATGGCAAACAATCTAGCGCGCTAGAAATAGCCTTACAGAAGCATTTTGGGCTGAGGCTTGAGGCGTTGGAGGCAGATTTTTTGGTGTTTTTGCGCGCGCAAGATGTAGATGATGCGCATCGTGCGGATATACGTTTGACCGTGGCGTTTTATGATACCTTACGGCGTTACCAACAGCGCTTTGACCCGTCTGCTTACTTTCTCTCGGCTTGGCTGCCTGATATTGCCGAGATGCGCAGGCGTGGGATTGTGGCCGATTTATTGCGCCGCCCGCGTGCGCCGATTAACCAAAAAATTGAGGGCTTGCTGATTGCGGCCGATGTTGCCTTGCGTGCGGGCGATTATGCCGCAACGGAGTCTCTTTTGCGGCAGGTGATGACTCTTTTGGAACAATAAAAATTCCCGAAAGCACTCGTTTGCCTTCGGGAATTTGCACATTGCACAGTTGCTTACGGACAGGCGCCGCCTAGCATGGGAACAAGCCACGAAGTGAGCGGGGAACACCACAGGTTGACATAATCGTAGATGAACAGGCCGCCAACGCAGCAGCACAGTAAGAGCAAGATGACGACCGCTGTAATGACCAAGGTGCGATTGCCACCCCCGCTTGCTGGGGCAGGTTCTACTGCGCTGGGTTCAGGGCCGGCTGGCACTTGACCGGCGTATCCTCGCGGGGCAGGTGAGACTGGCACGGGCGCAGGAGCCGGCGCGGGGCGAGGCGCGGGCGCGACACGGGCGGAAGCGGACAGCATGGTGGCGTTGGGGTCAATTTGCGCAAGTGATTCGAACAGCAGGGTGATTTGTTCGCCCAGGGAAATGACTTCTCCAGGAACGAGCACATGCGCGCCCGTGATGCGTTGACCATTGACAAACGTGCCGTTGGTGGAACCCATGTCGGTCAGGACATACTTTCCGCCCTGTAAGGTGAGTTGTGAGTGTTTTCGGGAGACTTCCGCATCGTTGATGACGATGGTATTGCCTGCCTCGCGCCCAATGGTGATTACGTCACCTTCCAGCGGAAATGTCTTTCCCGGCGTTGGTCCGGCATGCATGACAAGTTGATATTGCGCGGCCATCAGTCCTCCTGCAAGCAAGTGAATGCTATTTCATGTTTAGTGTAATGATTTTAGCCCAAAAAGTCAAATTTTGCTCGGTATGTGCGTAGCCAAAAAGTCCCTGTGCAGAATAGGTTGTTACAAACTGCCAAATACACGGCGGAATAAGTCGGATTCGAGCAGGTTGTGCGGGTCGGTGCGCCGCTTGAGGGCCTTGAATTTTTCCACTGTTTCTTTGCCCAAGAAGCGCAGGGCGGTTTCGGGCGTGGTTTCGCTGTTCTTGGCGAAGTAGAAGCGCCCGCCTGCCTCCAGCACAATCCGGTCGAAGTCATGGAGCATGGCGCGCATGGAGGCGCGGCTTTTATTTGTAACCTTGAAGTCGAGCGCTAGCGAAAAGCCATCCACTGCATGAGAGAGCAGGAATTTATCCGGTCGGTGGCGTTTGGTCACGCCGAGGTAGGATGGCATACCGCGTTTGTGTGATAGGGTGAGCATTTCTCGCCAGGCATCTTCGGCGGTCTCTTTGGGTAAGAAGGATTGATACTGAATTAAACCGTCTCGTCCGTAGGCTTTTTCCCAATTCGGCACATAATCGAGCAGGAAGTGGAAGGCTGCATGCGATTGTCGGTATTGTCCTTTGCGCAGGCTGGCAATGTATTTGGCGGTGTTAATCAGCCAGACGCCAGGGTTGTGCATGAAGGGCGCCATGAAGTAATGGATAATGGATTTGGGGAAGACCCAGAACAGGGTGGAAGGCAGGGTCTGGTAGCTGACCTGCATGGTTTTGCGCGGTTCGGGGTCTTCGCCTTCGTGCAGGTACTTGGCGGTGTGTAGTTGTCCGCGCCCCAGGCCGCTGCCGGTGGCGGTCGAATCCAGCCAGCCGACGGTGTAATCGTTGACCGGGGCGCTCTCGGCGATGGCGTTCAGGTGTTCGTGCAGGTTGCGGGCCGGGAAGGCTTCCACTTGCAACAGGCCGGAGTGGACCTTTTTCATTTGCATGGTGACGGAGGTGAACACGCCCAACATGCCCATGCCAGAGATGATGCTGTAGAACAGGTCACCGTTATGGGTGGGGGAGCAGGTCACTTCGGCGCCGGTGGGCAGCAGGGCGGTAAATTCCAAGACATGCTCGCCGATGGTGCCCATTTTGTAGTTGTTTTTGCCATGAATGTTCATGCCCAGGCAGCCGCCCAGGGTGGTGTACATGGTGCCGGAGACGACCGGCGGCCACCAGCCATCGGGTAAGACGTGCTGCCACAGTTTTTGCAGGGTCACGCCCGGTTCGGCTTTGATTACGCCGGTGGCCGGGTTCCATTCCAGAATGCGGTTCATATCCTGGATGTCCATCACGATGCCGCCGCCGTTCAGTGCGGCGTCGTTATAGGAGCGGCCGGCCCCGCGCAGGGTGACGGTGAGACCGTTCTTTTTGGCAAATTGGAAAGTTTCGCCGATTTGTTCGGCGCTGGTCGGCTTATAGAGATAGGAAGCCGCCCGCAGGGAGTGTCCAAAGTTTTCCAGGTAAGTGAGGCGTTCGTAGGGAAGGGTGGTCATAGGATTGTAGATTGGAGATTGTAGATTGGGAGATTGTAGATTGAGGGGTGAAGGATGCTAAAAACTCAAGCGCCTGAAAATGAAGGATGGAATGTGCCGGATGACCAGCATAAGCAATCCCCACTGCGCCGGGACGTAGGCCGTCTGTTTGCGGGATTGTATCGCTTTCCAGATGCCCTCGGCGGCTTGTTCGGGGCTGATAAGCCAGAAGAAGTTCTTTTTGGGCGCGGAGCGCAGGATGTCGGTCTCGACAAAGCCGGGCTTAATTGTTGTCACGGTCACGCCGCGCCGCGTCAGCCGGTTGCGCAGCGATTCGAGATAGGTGCTGAGGGCGGCTTTGGAGGTGTTGTAGGCCGGGGCGCCGATTCGTCCCCGGTCGCCTGCCACCGAGGAAATGCCCACGATGTGACCGGCTCTCAGGTGGTGGAACATGGCGGCGACCGGGTTGAGCCAAGCCATCGCGCCCAGCAGGTTGGTTTCAATCATCGCGCGGTCTTTACGGAAGTCGAACTCATCGAGTTTAACGTGCTGTTGAATGCCGGCATTGTACACGAACAAATCCAGCCGCCCGAAAGTTTGTAAAATGTTTTGCAGCGTGCTTGGAACGGAATCATAGTCTGTGACATCGTGTATAAAAGGCAAGGCGCGTGTTTCGCCATGTGCGGCGTTAATTTCATTGCAGAGAGAGGCCAGCAGCTCGGCCCGGCGCGCTACCGCTGCAACCAGGTACCCTTCAGCGGCCAACTTGCGGGTGAGGGCAGCGCCGATCCCGCTCGAAGCGCCTACGACAATGGCAGTGCGACGCGCTTGCAACGGTGTGGCGGCGGAAATTTTGGTTTCGGGCATATCGTTCTCCAGGTCATCAGTTTGCGAAATCGGTCACATTCTAACACAGGCTCACACCCAAAAGGTTGCTTTTGTGCAACTCTCTCCTATCAACATTAGGAAACATCACCTATCTGATGAAATGAGCGTGCCGGTTGTATAATTCATGCAATGCGGAGAGGATGATGAATCAATCTATTCAGGCGCTTTTGCAAATTGCGCGCGAAAAAATGTCTAAGGCGCGCTATACCGCCGAGCAGCGTGAGCAAACCTTGCGCCTGTTGAGTTTGTTGCTGGAACTGGCCGCCGAAGATGAAAGAAGCGAGGAAACCGCGCGCGCCACAGCCAAACTGCTGAGCAATGTCACCCGTCACCATAACCTATTTGCGCTCATTCAACAACAAGCCGCTGAATTGGAAGCGCTTAAGCGAATTAGTGTCAATTTGGCCTCCAGCTTGCAACTTCAGGCAGTGTTAGACCGGGTGGTTAGCGAAGCCATGCACTTGATTAAAAATCCGCAAAGCGTGCACATCTTTCTGTACGAACAAGGCGTCTTACGCTTTGGCGCTTCTCTGGATGCGGAGGGCAATCGCAATCGTATCCTTTCGCTACCGCGCCCAGAGGGTCTGACCTATACGGTGGCTCGCACCAAACAAACCATTTTGGTCGAAGAAATGCAGGGGCATCCTTTGTTTAAGACCGCGCCCCCTGATTGGAAAGGGCCTATCATTGGCATTCCGCTCAAAAGCGATGAAACAGTGGTCGGCGTCATGAATATGTCTTTGCGTCCAGGGCGTCAGTTTTCCCCGGCGGAATTGCGCTTGCTCGACTTGTTGGCGACCCAGGCGGCGGTGGCAATCGTTAATGCTCGTTTGCATCAAGTTATGTCCAAAGAAGCGATGAGTGATATGCTGACCGGTTTACCCAACCGCCGCGCGCTGGATGCCCGGCTGGAGAACGAAGTCCAGCGCGCCGAGCGTTATGGGCATCAATTTGCCGTTTTGATGATGGACTTGGATGGCTTCAAAGCCATTAACGACACCTACGGTCACGATGTGGGCGACCGGGTGCTGCGCGACTTCGCCCGCTTTTTAGCGGAGGGAAAACGCTCCAGCGACTTTTTGGCGCGCTATGGCGGCGATGAGATGACGATGATTATGCCTGAAACCGATGGCAATTCGGCGGTCCAACTGGCGGAAAGTATCCGTCAACGGATGGAAAAATTTCAACCGGTCTTGCCTGACCATGCCAAACCGCATCTGGGTATTTCCGGCGGCATTGCTATTTATCCCAATCATGCCCGCACCGCATCTGACTTGTTGCGCGCGGCCGATGAAGCCCTCTACCGCGCCAAGCGCCATGCCCGTGGCACGTTTTTGGTCGCGCGCGGGGTGACCGGTGAGTTGAGCAACGAATGAGCATCGGTCAATGCTGCGCAACCCAAACTCCTAGGTCTGTGTAACCGCATGCCTGTTTTGCCCTTACTTCGTACCAAAATTGTGCCTCCACCGCGCAACGCGCGCGTTTTGCCGCGTCCACGCGTTGTGCAGGCTTTGAAACAAGCCTTTGAGTATCGCCTGACTCTGCTGCAAGCCGGGGCCGGATACGGCAAAAGCACCGCCCTGGCCGAGTTGGCCGGTGAGATTTCTCCCTTCATCTGGTACCAAGTCAACGAAGAAGACAGCGACCCGCTGGTCTTTCTGCTGCATCTCAATCATGCCATTCGTCAGGCCATGCCGGAGATTGCCGGCCTGCCGCTTGCCGCACTGGAAGATTGGGACGGAACCCAGGGGCCGTTGCCCTGGCGCGCCGTGCTGGACCAGACGATTAACGCTTTGAGCGCGTTTCTGCAAGTGCCAGCCTTGCTGGTGATTGACGATGCGCATCTGCTCACAGAAAGCGGTGAAGCACAGGCGGCCCTGATTCTCGACCGGTTTATTGGGCGGGCACCGGCTCTGCTTCACATTCTGCTCTCAGGCCGCCCAACGCTGACTCTACCCACATTTTCCCGCCTACGGGCGCAGGGCGAAGTGCTGACGATTGACCAGTCGCTGCTCGCCTTCACCTTCTCCGAAACAACTGAACTCTTCGAGCGGCGTTATGGCCTGGAGTTGAGTTCCGATGAAATCGAAGCCCTGCTGGCCTATTCGGAGGGCTGGGCCATTGCGCTGCAACTCATCTGGCAGAGCCTGCGCAGCCAGCCGAGCGTGCTCGATTTTTCGCGCCGCTGGCAGGCCAATTCGCTGGAAGCGTTGTTCGATGTGCTGACGCGCGAAGTCTTCGAGCGCCAACCCCAAGACGTGCGCGACTTCTTGCTCATCACCGCCACCTTGCGCGACCTGCCCCCCGAAGCCTGTGACGCCTTGCGCGGGGCCGCCGACTCATCGGAAATGCTGGCCTATCTCAAGCGGCAGGATTTGTTCGTGGCCGAAACCGCCGGGGGCGTGTTGCGGTATCACCACATTTTCCACGATTTCCTGCGTCAACAGGCTTCCTGCGAACAGCGCGTGCGCTGGAATCGCGCCGCCGCCGCTTGGTTTCTGAAGCAGAATAATCCCGAAGCGGCGATGTATCATCTGCTCGAGGCCGCTGCCTGGGACGAGATGGCCGCCTTGCTGGATTCGTATGCTGCCACCCTGCTTGCCACCGGACGCCTGGACACGTTGACCGCCTATATCGCTTCCTTACCCCCCGAAACTTTGCACCAGCACCCTGGCCTGGTCTTCACCCTGGGCGACCTAGCCCGTCTGCACAGCCGTTTCAATGAAGCCCTGGGTTGGTATACCCAGGCCGAGACTCTCTGGCGTGCGCGCGGTCAGCAAGATGGAGTGGCGCGCGCCTTGCGTGGACAGGCGCGCGTGTACCTCGATACCGTCAACCCCGCGAAGGCGCAAGAGTTGCTGGAAACTGCCTTGCGCCTGAGTGATGGTTTCCATGACCGCGAAGCGCAAGTGCGCCTGTTGGAACTGCTGGCCGAAAATAAACTGAACGCCGGGCGCGTTGAAGAAGCCGAGCGGCTGCGCCAACGTGCCGAAGAACTGCGCCTGGAAGGTCCTTCCAACGAGGAGTTGTTGTTCCGGGTTTGGCTGCGCACCGGACGGCTGACCGAAGCCCGCCAAGGCCTGGAAAGCCGTCTGGAAGCTGAAAAACGACAACCGGTGCAAACGCCACGCGCCCACCGCGAAACGGTGCTCATCCTGTCATTGATTTATTCTTTCATGGGGCTGGGTGAGCAGGCCTACCAGACCGCTCTGGACGGCACGCAGCGCGGCGATGCGCTCAAATCGCCTTTTGTCACAGCGGTGGGCTATATGCGACAAGGACACGCGCTGATGCTGCTGGGCGGCGTGGAAAACTACGTTCGGGCGCGTGAACAATACGAAAAAAGCATAGAAATCAGCCGCACGCTGGCAGTGTCGCGCCTGCGGGTTGAATCGGGCTGGGGACTGTGCCGCGCCTATGGTTACCAGGGTGACTTGCTCACCGCCCAGCAATACGCTCAAGAAGCCATCGAAATTGCCACCCAGGCCGGGGACGAGTGGATTGCCTCGCTGGTGCGCCTGGCGATGGGCGCAAGTTTTATGCTGGCGGCGCGTTACGAGGCCGCCGAAGGCTGGCTCAACCGCGCAGCAGCCGGTTTCCAGGAATGCAGCGACCCGTTTGGGCGCAGTGCGGCGCGCTTGTGGCTGGCGCTGGGCTGTTTCCGCCAACGACAAACCGGGCGCTTGGCGCAAATCTTGCCGGAAGTGCTTGCCACCTGCCGTGCCAATGGTTACAACTTTTTATTCACCCGCCCTTCATTCCTGGGCGCGCCCGATGAGCGGATTTTCATCCCGCTCCTGCTGTTGGCTCGTCAGAACGGTTGGGAAGCCGGCTATATCGGTCAATTGCTTGATGCGATGGGATTGGCCGGGCTGGAACTGCACCCCGGCTACCGCTTGCGGGTTCAAACCCTGGGTGGGTTTCAAGTCTGGCGCGGGGCCGAGCCTATCCCTGCCAACGGTTGGCGGCGCGAAAAGGCGCGTCAACTCTTCCAGGTTTTGCTTACCTACCGCCATGCGCCCCTCGACCGCGACCAGATTTGCGAATTCCTGTGGCCCGAAGCCGACCCTGCCACCGCCCAGCGCAATTTCAAGAGCACCCTGAACGCGCTTTATCAGGCACTGGAACCGGAACGCGACCCCGGCGCGGATTCCGCCTTCATCTTGCGGGAAGGTTCAACCTATGCCTTGCGCCCCCACGCCGACTTGTGGCTGGATGCCGAGGAATTCATGCAGCGCGCCCGCCGCTCGGCAGGCCGGGACTTGGAGGAACTACAGCGAGCGGTGGCGCTCTACCAGGGGGAATACCTGCCCGATGCGCTGTATGAACCCTGGGCTGCCGAGGAGCGCGAAAGACTGGCCGCGCTCTTCCTCGAGACAGCCGACCATTTGGTGGAAGCCATGCTCCAGCAATCCCGTTATGCCGAAGCCATCGAGCTGGCCCAGCGTGTGCTGGCGCAAGATAACTGCTGGGAGCGCGCCTACCGTCACCTGATGATTGCCTACCACAAACTCGGCGACCGGGGCCAGGTTGGGCGTACCTACCAGCGCTGTGTGCAGGTGCTGCGCGAGGAATTGGATGTCAGCCCGGCGCCCGAAACCCGCGCGTTGTACGAGAACCTGGTGAAATAACCCGCTTCAGGGTAGCGTAATCTTGAACGTCGCGCGCCAGGTCAGCAGGATGCCGTTGACAGTGCTTTCAATGCTAACCAGGTATTCCCCCGGCTGAACCGCTGCGCCGCCCGCTTTCCACCGATAGGTGTAATTTTCCACCACCCAGGGGTTGCAGGGGCCGTTGCCGCCAAAGATGCAGTAATCTTTGGCGAGTTCTGTGATTTCGTAAACGACATTTTCGCCTCGTATCACCGCAAAACTGACCTGCTCCACGCCGTCTGCTTGGCCCAACTCCCGGCCATTTTGCAGGATTTTGAATTGAATCCAGCCTTCGTCCGAGAAAACCACCTCGCAGACGTATTCCAGTCCCGTATCGGCGCAGCTGCCTTCGGGCGTGGAACTGATGGCGCTGCGCGGCAGGGGTGGCGGCAACGGCGTGCCAACCACAAGAGAAGGCAGGCTAGATAGGTTGATGTCGCAGGAAACAAACTGGTTCCCGGCGCTGACCCAGCCCTTTTGGCCGCCGGGCGAAACTTCCACATATACCCAACTCCCGCCGGGGATGCCGGTGGGGTTGAATCCGAGCGGGGTGACGATGGAATTCTTCGGCAGGACGAGAATCGGGGGCCGGTAAGCCGTCCCCGGCCCGCTGCGCAAGTTCAAGTCCTGGAGAATAGTGCAGGATGGCGCGGTTGGTGCAGGTGGGGGTGTTTGCGTAGTCTGTTCGACCACGGTGGTCGTTGCTGTTGGTTCCTCAACGACGAAAAACGGGGTGGCGGTCGGTTCCATCGTGGCAGGCGGCGTATTGCTTGGCTCTGGCGGGGGCGTGACGGGTGTTCCAGCCGCCGGGCTGCACGCGAATAAAAACAGGGGCAGGACAAGAAGCGCAATCGTTCGCATTATGGCTCTCCTTTCAACTCGTTGAAAATCCCCTGGGTTTGCAGCAAGTAGGGCTGGCAGCGATTTTCGACAATGTCGGTTTGGATGACCAGGTCGAGCGTGTTTTTGGCCTGGGCGATGCAGCCATCGAAGGCCGCCAGCGACTTCTGGTAAGCCTCCAGCGCCTGGTCGTAGGCCTGGTTTCTTTCCAGGAGCGCACCCTGCCACTGGTAGGCCAACCCAAGATACTCGTAGGCCTGCGCCAGGTAGCGGCGGTGCGATTCGTGCTGCCGGGCCGAGGCTTCAAAGAATGGGACGAGTGGCTCAAGCAGGTTGATGGCCGCTTGGATGGATTCCGTTGCCGCGTCAGTGTCACCGGCGGTGATGGCAATCGCCCCTTTCAGGCGATAGGCGTTTCCCAGCGCCAGCCGCGCCACCTCGCCGACCGGATTGCCGTATTCGGCGGGGTCTGGCTTTAGGTCGAGGGCTTGTTGGTAAGCGGCCAGGGCTTGCTCGGCCCACCGCGCGGCCTGCGGGTCGGGGGGCTGGCCGGTTGCCAGGGCGGCGTCGAGCAGCGAGGCTCCCCGTTTGAAATATACCCCGCCCAGGCCAATGTAAGCGCGGGCGTGGCGCGGGTCGAGGCCGATGGCGGTCTGGAAGGCGCTTTCGGCGGATTGCCAGTAGGCTTCGCGTTCCCTCGACTGCAAATCGGACAGGAACAGCGAGGCCCGCCCGACGAAAAACTGCGCTAGGGCCGAATCAGGCGCGGATTCGACCGCTTTCTGGAAAAACCTAAGCGCGTCCTGGTTCTGGCCCAACTGCTCCTGCGCCAATCCGAGCGCAACCCAGGCCAGCGCGCTAGATTGCCTGCCCAGTTCGCCCTGGATGCCGGGGCCGGGATTCTCCAGGTCGGCGATGCGGATGGGCGGGCCGAGGCCATAACTGCCCTGGATGTCCTCGAAGCGGTATTTGGCCTGCGGCGCGACCCAGAACTTGAGCGCCAGGCGGGGCGGGGTTTCGCGCCGGTCAATGTAGCCGTAGAGCAGCAGGCTGGCGTTGATTTGGCTGGCGGTTTGTTCGGCGGTTTCGGCTGTCACCAGCGGCACGCGCGCCCGGCGGAACAGACCGCCCTCTTCCGGCCAGAGTTGCAGGGAGGGGGCGTCTTTCAGGTCGTGGCGCAGGTAGTCTACTGCCCAGGCGCTCATCTGCTGACCGGTTTTCGAGGGGCGGAGGATGCCATCCGCGCCCAGTTCGCCGAATTCGGCCACCGCAATGTTGAAGATACCGGTCATCTGACGGGGCGCAAACACGCCGTTCGCCGCCAGAATTATCACAATTACGGTTACGACCAGCAGCCCGGCGGTCGCGCCGAGCAGGGTCTGCGCCCTTCGCGCGCCGGCCAGTTTGCGGCCCTGTTCGGCTTCCTGGCGCGCCGCCTCCTGGCTGGCTTCTAGGAATTCTTGTTCGAGCAGGCTGACCCAATCGGCATTCTCCGCCGCCCAGGCCAGCATTTGCCTAAGCCGCGCGCCGCGCAGCAGCGCCCCACTGTCGCGCTCCAGTTTGAGCCAGTCGTTGGCGGCTTCGCTCAATTGGCGGCGCAAAATCAGCCCGGCGCGGTTCTGGTTGAGCCATTCGCGCAGGGTTGGCCACTCGCGGATGAGAGCCTCGTGGGCCACCTCTACCACGCGCGTGTTGCCAGGCTCCAGCGTGCTGGTCGTCACCAGGCGCGCTTCGGCCAGGATGTCCAGCACGGCGTCAATGGTGGCCGGGTCAGTGGCGCGCGTTATCAGTTCTGAAAAGTCCGCGCGGCGGCGGGTATCGAGCGCGTTCTCGCCCATTTCGGCCAGTTTGATAAAAATCATGCGGGCGATGGGCTGCTGCGCGGGGGTCAGTCGCTGCCGGAAGACGGTTTCGGCGGTTTGGGCAATGGCACCTTGCACGCCACCTGCTTCCGTGTACCCCGAAACGGTCATTACCCGTCCCCGGCGGCGTTTCCAGGTTTCGAGCAGGGCGTGCGAGAGCAGCGGCAGCGCGCCGGGTTCGCTGCCCAGGTCGTCGAGCAGCACCTCCACCAGCCCGGCCTGCACCTTCCAATTGCCGAGCGCGGCGGGCTGCAGGATGGCGCGCGTCAGTTCCTCGTGGTTCATCGCGCCAATGAATTCCTGGTGTTGGGCGATGCGTTCGCGCAGGCCCTCGTGCTGGGCCAGTTGGGCGTAGAAATCAGCCCGCAGGGTCAGTAAAACGCTGACCGGCTGCGGATTCTCTGGGTTGGCGGCGTGAAGCAGGTTTTCAAGAAACGCCTTGCGCTCCGTTTCCTGTTTGCACTGCGTAAAAATTTCCTCGAACTGGTCAACGACCAGCAGCAGGTGTTTACGCCCACTTTGGGAGAGCAGCCGACGGGCGGCCAATGCCAGAGAGTGCGAATCCTGCTCCAGGTCGGCGCGTAAAACGGTCGCTGCGCTGACCGATTCCGAATCACGAGTCAGGCTGGCGGCCAGGGCCTCGAGCGGATGCGCCGAAGGGGTGAAAATGCGGATGTCCCATTGGCCGCTGTCGGTGGGTGGCAGGCTGCCATCGGCCAGCCGTTCACCGCGCCGCAGGGCCGGGATGACGCCCGCCCGCACCAGTGACGATTTGCCGCTGCCCGATGCGCCGATGACGGCCAGGAAGCGGCTCCCGGCCAGGCGCGCCACAATTTTGGCGACCAGCATCTCCCGCCCAAAGAAGCGGTCGGCGTCTTTTTCGTCGAAATATTGCAGGCCCAGGAAAGGCGATTCGCCCGGCTCCGGCGGCAGGTTCTCCAGTTCCCTGGCCTCGTCATTGCTGACGATAGTGGATTTGATATTGATAACCGCGCCGCGAAAATCGCCGGAGAGATGGTAGGCATCCCCGCTGGCAGGCTGCGCTTTCTTCTTCTTGATTGGCTCAGTCATTTATCCCGCGCCGGTCAGTTTGGCAACCGTCAACACAATCTGGCTGGCAATGGTCACCACCGAGGGCATTACCCCGGCCAGGTTTTGGGCGGCCTGCTTCAGTCCCTCGCCGCTGATTTGCAGGATGGTTTTATTGGGTTTCTCGGCGCTGGCGGCTTCTACCAGGGCTTTGGCGGTTTCGGCCACTGCTTCGGCCTGCTCCTGGCTTTCTGCCGGCAGGCTTTGCAGCGCCTCGCTCAACGCCCCAATGAGTTTTTCCAATTCCCTGCGCGTCGCTTCATCCCCGCTGTGCATAGCGCCGACGCTCTGCTGTACGTTGGTCAGGGTGGATTTGATGTTGATGACCGCTCCCCGAAAATCTCCCGACATGGTGAACTTGTCCGCCATTTTTCTGCTCCTGAATTTGGACCGAATATATCTACTATTGTAGGCTTTTCGGGTATCGCATACAAGCATTTTGATTGGTAAATTTGTAACCCCCCTGTATCCGGTTTCTGTTATCCTGATAGCGATGGATACTCCGAATCCCCCTTCCATTGCCTCCTTCGTCATCCGTTTTGTCATTGAGCCCGGCGCAAGCGCCTACCGGGGCGAAATTCGCCACGTCCAGACCGGGGAGGAAATCCGCTTCGACGCCTGGCCGGAAGCGGTCGAGTTCATTCGGCGCTTTGTGCCGCTCGAAGCCGAAGAACCACCCTGTGCTTGAGCGGTTTGTAACTGCCCCGTAACCCGATTTGCTAAAATGGGTATATCCAGCCCAAACCAAAAAGGAGTTGCCAATATGCGTTTGAAAGACAAAGTCACCCTCATCACCGGCGGCGCCGCCGGCATTGGCAAAGCCACCGCGCTGCGCTTTGCCGAAGAAGGCGCAAAAGTTGTCATTTGCGACCTCAACGAAGAAGCCGGAAACGCTTTGCTGGCCGAACTCGGCCCTGAAGCGCGTTTTTACAAAGTCAACGTTGCCAACCGCCAGGAAGTGCAAGCCTGGGTGGATGATGTGGTTGCCCACTATGGGCGGGTGGACGTGCTGGTGAACAATGCTGGTATTTTGCGTGATGCCTTATTCGTGCGCGTCAAAGACGGCGTGCTGGTCAAGCAAATGGAAGAATCCGCCTGGGACGCGGTCATCAACGTCAACCTGAAGGGCGTCTTCAACTGCGCGCAGGCGGTAGCCCCCATCATGATTAAGCAGGGCGGTGGTGTGATTCTGAACGCTTCTTCGGTGGTGGGTTTGTATGGCAACTTTGGCCAGACCAACTACGTCGCTACCAAGGCCGGTGTGATTGGCATGACCAAAGTCTGGGCGCGCGAATTGGGACGCTACAACATCCGCGTCAACGCGGTGGCGCCGGGCTTCATCATGACCGAGATGGTGCAGCAAATGCCCGAAAACATCCTGAACGAGATGAAAGCGCACACCCCGCTGGGGCGGCTGGGCGAACCGCGCGATATTGCCAACGCCTACCTGTGGCTGGCCAGCGACGAGGCCTCTTTTGTAACCGGCGCCACCATCAGTGTGGATGGCGGCATCGTGGTGGGGACTTAATCAACGGACAGGAGCAATACGCAATGCGCTACGGAACCATTCTCAGCACGGGGCGCTACATCCCCGAAATCGAAGTCTCGAACGAAGCCTTCAAAGAACGCATGGCGAAGGTCTCGCCCGACCTGCCTGGTGTGGTGGACAAATTCGCCGAATCGAGCGGCATTCTCACCCGTTGGTATGCGCCCCGCGAATGGGCGACTTCGGACTTGGCCGTGCGCGCCGCGCAGGAAGCCATTCAGCGCGCCGGAATCCGCCCGGAACAACTGGACATGATTTTGCTCGGTACCGACAGCCCCGATTACATCACCCCGGCCACCTCGGTGGTGGTTCAGCACAAACTGGGCGCGGTCAATGCCGGCACGTATGACCTGGGCTGCGCCTGCGCTTCCTTCCCAACCGGCGTGGCCTCGGCCTGTGGCCTGATTGCCACCAACCCCTGGATGAAGTACATCCTGGTCATCGGCGCGTACATGATGAGCAAACTAGCCGACCCGAACGACATCACCTCGTTCTTCTATGGCGATGGGGCCGGGGCAGCGGTGATTGGCGTGAGCGAAAAACCCGGCTTTGTCTCGTCCACCTTCCTGGCCGATGGCTCGTATCACTCCTACTGGGGCATCTACTCCGGCGGGACGTTTGAACCGGCCTCGGTCGAATCGGTGCAGGCCGGGCGCACGCAGGTACGGCTCATCCAGCGCTACCCGCCCGAAGTCAACCACGAAGGCTGGCCCAAAATTGCGCGCGGCCTGGCTGAAAAAGGCGGTTTCCGTTTCGATGACGTGGCAATGGTCATCTTTACCCAGGTGCGCAAGCCCTCCATCGAACTGGTCATGCAGACCCTCGGCATGCCGCTCAGCAAAGCCCATTGGATTATGGACAAATGGGGCTATATGGGCTCTGCTTGCATTCCCGTTGCCCTGGATGACGCCATCCAACTCGGCAAAATCAAATCGGGTGATTTGGTCTTGCTGATTGGCTCCGGCGTGGGCTACAACCAGGCTGGCGTTGCGCTTGTTATGCCTTAAAACTCACAGGATGTCCATGACCACTCCTCACGACCTCTACCGCCAGAAATTGCTCTCCATTCCCGAAGCGGTGGCGCTCGTCCAACCGGGGCAGACCATCGGGACGGCCATGGCCGCCTCGGAGCCGGTCGGTTTGCTGACCGAGTTGGGCAAACACCGCGACCGCCTGGAAGACATGACCGTCTGGGTCTGCCTGCCGCTTCGTCAGTACGATTTCGTCCTGAAGCCGGAGATGGCCGGGCATTTCTTCGTGGAAAACTGGTTTTACGGCGCGCCCGACCGCCGGGTTCACCCCGAAGGGCGGATTTCCTACATCCCCAACAACCTGCACCAGGCCGCCACCGTCAAACTGGCTGCCTCGCAAGGCAAACTCAACGTCTTTTGGGGAACGGCCACCCCGCCCGATAAGCGCGGCTACATGTCGCTCTCGCTGGGCCTGGTCATCGAAAAGCAGTTGATGGCCGCCGCCGACCTGGTGGTGCTGGAAATCAACGAAAACTTGCCCTGGACGCTCGGCGATACGCAAGTTCACATTTCTGAAGTGGATTACGTCGTCGAAAACCATGTTCCACTCTTTCAGTTTCCGCCAGCGCCGCCTTCCGAAGCCGAACAGGCCATCGGCGGCTACATTGCCGACCTGATTGAAGACGGCGCGACCCTGCAACTGGGCATTGGCGGCATCCCGAATGCCATCACCGCCTTCCTGCACGACCGGCGCGATTTGGGCATCCACACCGAAATGTTCACCGATGGCATGGTGGATTTGTACGAAGCCGGGGTGGTCACCAATCGCCGTAAGACGCTCTGGCCGGGCAAAATGGTCGGCGCGTTTGCTCTCGGCACGCAAAAACTCTACGATTTCATTGACAACAACATCGGCGTCGAGTTCCAGCAGGGCCGGGTGACCAATGACCCGTTCATCATCGGCAAGAACTACAAGATGGTCAGCGTCAACACCGCTTTGCAGGTGGATATTTTCGGGCAGGTCTGCTCGCAGAGCATCGGCTATCGTCACTTTAGCGGCACCGGCGGCCAGTTGGATACGCATCGCGGCGCGCAACT
>QEXW01000094.1 GCA_003130845.1 Anaerolineae bacterium | reverse complement strand
GAAACGCATGGCGGCTTCCACGCTCAACATGTGCCTAATCAAGCTTTCGCTTGTGACGTATTCTTTTACCAGAGAAAGAGCCTCTGCGCGGGTGAGCATAATCGTTTGCTCCTCGTTCCTGGTCAGTCGGTTTTCTTCAAATCTAGTCGAATGTGCAGTTCGTTCAACTGCTTTTCACTTGCCGGAGAGGGGGCATCGGCCATCAGGTCACGCCCGGCCTGGTTCTTGGGGAAGGCAATTACTTCACGAATATTCGGTTCATCGGCAAAAATCATCACCAGGCGGTCAATGCCAGGGGCCATGCCGCCATGTGGCGGAGCGCCATATTGAAAGGCTTCAATCATGTGACCGAACTTCGCCTGAATTTCCTCGTCTTTCAGACCAAGCAATTGGAAAACTTTTTGTTGAATATCCGGGCGATGAATACGGATAGAGCCGGAGGCCGTTTCATAGCCATTCAGCACCATATCGTAGGCATCAGAGAGAATTTGCGAGGGGTCAGTCTCAAACTTGGGCAAGTCTTCCATCTTGGGCATGGTGAACGGATGATGGGCGGCATCCCACTTTTTCTCTTCTTCGTTGTACTCGAACATCGGAAAATCTACCACCCAAGCAAAAGCCAGCAGGTTGGGGTCCGCCAGTTTTAGGCGATCGCGAAACAACAAGCGTAACGCACTCAGGGTTTTGTTTGCTACCGCCGCAGAATCGGCGATAAACAAGACCAGGTCACCGGTTTGCGCGCCGGTGAGTGATTGAATTGCCTGCTCTTCTTGGGGCTTGATAAACTTTTGCGCTGTGCCTTTCACCCCTTCGGCAGTGAGTGCCAGGGTCGCCAGGCCTTTCGCACCTTGTTCCTTACAAAACGTGGTCAGGTCGTCCACTTCTTTGCGGGTGTAATCGGCGCAACCAGGCGCAACAATGCACTTAATGACCCCACCGCTTTTGAGAACATTCTGAAAGACCATGAAGTCGGTCTGGGCAAAAATATCATTCAACGTGTAAAGTTCCATGCCAAAGCGCAGGTCAGGTTTATCGGTCCCAAAACGTTCTACGGCCTGGCGATAGGTCAGACGCGGCCAGGGCGAGGCGAGTAGACGTTTATGGGGCAAAAGTTGTTTGACCATGGCGGTAAACAGTCCTTCGACCATGTCCAGCACGTCATCGCGCTCTACAAACGACATTTCCAAGTCTAGTTGGGTAAATTCGGGTTGACGGTCGCCGCGCAAGTCTTCATCGCGCAAACAACGAGCAATCT
The DNA here is from genome assembly GCA_003130845.1 of Anaerolineae bacterium. Classification (GTDB taxonomy): domain Bacteria; phylum Chloroflexota; class Anaerolineae; order Anaerolineales; family Villigracilaceae; genus UBA5195. Next base: position 2,314 of record QEXW01000094.1, on the reverse strand, counting down.
GAAAATAGCGGTCAAAGCCGGCCACCATCAGCAGCTGTTTGAGTTGTTGCGGCGATTGCGGTAGAGCGTAGAACATGCCCGGCTGTAAACGAGAAGGCACCAGGTAATCACGCGCGCCTTCGGGAGTGGTTTTGAAGAGCATGGGCGTTTCGATTTCGATGAAACCGCGCTCACTGAGATAATCACGAATAAACTTGACCACTTTATGGCGCAAAATGATGTTGCGCTGCATACGCTCACGGCGTAAGTCCAAATAACGATATTTCAGACGCACGGCCTCTTCGGTCTCCTCATCCTTATTGATGAGGAACGGCAAGGGTTTGGCTGGGTTTAGCACTTCAACCCGCGTAGCCTCGATTTCGATCTCTCCGGTTGCCAGGTGAGGGTTTTCGGCACCTGCGGGGCGGCGGCGCACCACGCCGGTCACGCCCAATACCCATTCTGCACGGGCTTCTTGTGCAGCGTGGACTTCGGGTCTGGATGGGTCGGCGACCACCTGCACAATCCCGTAGCGGTCACGCAAATCAAGAAACGTGATGCCACCATGGTCACGCTGGCGATGAACCCACCCAGCCAAGGTAACAGTTTGTCCAACGTGAAGGGGGCGCAATTCCCCACAGGTATGTGTACGATACATGCTAAGCCTCCTAAGATTGAGAAATAATTACGAGCCAATGGAACGCAACGACCAGCGAGAAGAAGAGCAAAAAATATCGCCCGCCGCTCTGTTCAATTTGACAGAATGCTTTGGGCGACTGGCGGAGTTCAGAGAGAAAGACTAGGCGGGCGAGAACAGCCTGTCGGAACACTGCCAATCGTCCGACAGGGCATCATTGTTTCTGAAAAGTGAGCAGAACGGGCATATCATAGTTCGGGAATTATAGCACAAGTCGAAAGTTCACCTAAGGCTTTAAGGTATAATTATTACGTCTCCGTCTTGGACGAGAAGATTTCGCTTCTCGTGCACGCGGAAATTTTCTCTGCAAGGCAATCGCATGACGAGCATTTCTCTCAAACTCCCGACTGAGTACTGGAGCAATTTCACTGTTCTCCAGCGCGATATTGACTTTCTTCAAAATTACCTATTCGAGACCGAAACGCCCCTGACCACCCAAGAATTAACTGCGGTTTTGGTGGAAGAGTGCATTCGCATCGAGCGGGAAATTCAGCGCAAGGAACAGCTGGCGAGCGGAGATTTTTATCTTCCGCAGAAAAGTTACCGCGTTGGGCAGAAATTGATTTTTCCATCGCTGGCAATGAAAAAAGGGACAGTGCAAGCGGTGCGGCCTGGCAACAACCCCGACCTAGGTAGTTTCGAGGTTATCACCGTTCAGTTTGAGGATGGCACCACGCGTTTGTTTGCTGCCTCGTTGGCTGAACACAAATTGAATCATCCAATCGAAGAGACGTTTGACCCGGAAACCGACCCACAGACTATCCTCTCGCTCTACGGTGAAGAAATTGCCCATAAGCTGGACTTAGCGCTCGAAGCCGATGAATCCTTGGTGCGAATTGCCGGCGCGTGGTTTCCGAAGGCTTTGTTGGTGGATATCAATGCCGGGCATCTTAACCTGGCCGAGGCTGTGCTGGAAATGAATAGCGGCGAACCGATGACAACCACTATGCTTATGGAACAGATAGAGCTGCCGCGCGCCTCCAACCGTAAATTGACCGAGTTTTCAATGAACTATGCGCTCCAGGAAGATGGTCGGTTTGACGAAGTGGGGCCAACCGGTGAGGTGCTGTGGTGCTTGCGCCGCTTGGAGCCAGAGGAAGTGCAGCATGTGCCGCCCGTGTTGCGCTATTTTCCTATAGATTACGACCGTTCTTTGCTCAACAAGCAAATGCTGGCTTTAGAAGCGCAACTCGATGATGAACTGAGCGAAACCGAACAAAAGCCCCCCAAGGCCGATGAAGTGACTCTGACTCTAACCTACCCGCATTGGCGAGCTGGCACTTTGCCGCTTTCGCTGCGGGCGCGGCCGTTTTTCCCAACCGCAATCGAATCGCCGCGCATTCGTTTCACGCTGGTGGATGGAAAAACCGGTGAAAAAATGCCGGCTTGGGTGGTGCGCGAATATGGATATGTATCTGGCCTGCGCAAGTGGTACGAGAAACAGAAGTTGATTCCCGGCGCGTATATTATCGTGCGGCGCAGCAAAACCCCAGGCGAGGTGATTGTGGAAGCCAAAACGCACCGCCCCAACCGCGATTGGGTGCGCACTGTGCTGGCCGGCTCCGATGGTGGTCTTGTCTTTGCCTTGCTCAAGCACGAGATTGCGTGCGAATACAACGAGCGCATGGCCGTTGTGGT
>QEXW01000093.1 GCA_003130845.1 Anaerolineae bacterium | reverse complement strand
TGCCTTTGTCTTTGGCGTCATTGTGCATCTTTTGCACATCAAACGCTTTGAAGTCGTCGGCAAACTCGCCATTCTGCTTGGCTTTTTAGGCTATTCCACCGCCGGCATGGTCCTACTGTTCGACCTAGGCAAACCCTTCCGCTTCTGGCACCCCGTGGTGTATTGGCAGCCCCACTCTCTCCTGTGGGAAATCACCATGTGTGTCGTCTTATACCTAACAGTCCTCATGGCCGAGATGCTGCCAATTGTCTTAGAACATCCCGCCATCTGCGATAACGCTCTCACACGGCGGTTTGCCGTGTTCTGCAAAATTCGCACAGCGATTGTTTGGCTAGCCGAAAAACTACACTCCTTCAGCCCTGTGCTCGCTATCCTCGGCCTATCACTCTCTTTGCTACATCAGGCATCACTCGGCGCAACCTACTCGGTGCTTTCTGGGCGTGGCTTGTGGTTCAACCAATCGGCACCCGTACAGTTTGTTCTCTCGGCCGTCGCTGGGGGTGTAGCCCTACTCTTCTTCCTAAGCATTGTCGTCTTCCGCATCATGCGGCCAGGACTGGTCAAAGATGACGTATTCTACGACCTAGCACGCATCTCTGGCGCAGCCACCTTATTGCTAACCTACCTACGGGTATGGGATTGGGCTGTCACCAATTACTATAGCTTCGACCGTGAAATTGCTCTACAAACCCAACTCCTTGATACCATTGCCCCCTATTCGCTCACCTTCTGGCTAGGACAAGCCCTCTTGCCGGCCATAGCAGGCGGATTCTTGCTCGCCGCCAAACGGGTGCGCAGCTTCCGCTTCTTAATCGTCATGGCCACCATCCCCATCTTCAATGCCATCCTCATGCGTTGGAACTACAACTTCTCGGGTCTCATTGCCTCCATCACCTACGACCCGTTCACCCCAAACGTCATTCTAAATTCATACACTCCCACCTGGGTCGAATTTGCTATCGCAGGCATGGTACTTTCTTACTGGTTGTTAATGTTCAGCCTGGCCGCACGGTACCTACCCTTCCATCGCCCCGGTGAAGAAACACATCCTGCACACTAAACATACCATCAACACAAAAACGTCGAGATGCACAAGCAACAGACCAACCCAGCATCTCGGCGTTTTTGCTTTTAAAGTTCGCCTTGCGCTTGCCCCTCTTCAAGTAAGGCATCCCAAAATAGGACAAAAATGATAAATTCGAGTGACATTTATCACCCCCTATGAAAAGGCCTTTTCAGCAAGTCTTAATCTGATTGTGTAGAATCTTAAGTGTTACTAATCATCCATTCTACCTAGCCAATGCGTCGTGTCCCAATCCAGAAACTCGGTCGCCGGTTATGCACAACGACCTGCTCAGTTTTTTGCAACCTGCTTGGGCTCGACGCATTTTCGGCCCAACCTATCCGCACATTACCTGACCTTTCAAAGGAGCAAAACATGGCCCACTCTCCGCGCATCAAATTCATCTTGGGCGGCGTTCTTATTCTCGCAGCAGTCATTTACCTGATTGTGTCTTCCACCCAAGCCAGCGCCCAATACTTTCTCACCATTGAAGAACTCAACGCCAAAGGCGAAAGCATCATCGGAAAAAACGTGCGCGTTTCCGGCGCAGTTCTGGGTGACACCATCCAATACGACCCACAATCTCTCACCTTGCAGTTCTCCGTAGCACACGTCACCGCAGATAACCGTGAAATCGAAGCACAGGGCGGATTAGCCGAAGTGCTATACCAAGCCACCATTGACCCCAACCGCCCACGCCTTCAGGTCATCTATCACGGCCCCAAACCTGACCTACTGCGCAACGAAGCCCAAGCCATCATGACCGGCAAAATGGGCGCAGATGGCATATTTTACGCCGATGAACTCCTGTTAAAATGCCCCACCCGCTACGAAGAAGCCGTCCCTGTGCAAGCGGAAGGCTAAGGAGAAACCATGTTGGCCGATTTTGGTTTTGGCATCCTGCTTATCGCCTTTCTCACCGCACTGTACAGCATTGGCGCAGCCCTCTACGGTCACTTTAGCCGGCGACAAAAATGGGTCGAAAGCGCCCGTTTAGCCATGCTATTGACCTTCCCTCTACTTACTCTGGCTTCGTTAACCCTCATCTACTTGCTCGTCATTGGAGACTTCAACATTCGGTTCGTATACGAAGTCACCAGCCGAGATATGCCCACCTACCTGAAAATCACCGCCTTATGGGGTGGACAATCCGGCTCCCTCTTGTTCTGGTCATGGCTCATGTCACTCTTCGCCACCGCAGTGACCCTGCGGAAATGGGAGCGAGACCGCGAATTCCTACCCTGGGTCATCCTAGTCTCAAGCATCACCATCGCCTTCTTCCTCAGCCTAAACATCTTCTTCGAAAACCCCTTCCAGCGCTTCTGGCAGACCTTCCAGGGTGTCGAACCGGCCACCTTCCGTCCGGCCAACGCCATTCCCTTCACTGCAGAAGAAGGACGTGGCCTCAACCCGCTCCTGCGACACCCCGGCATGGTCATTCACCCGCCCATGCTATACCTAGGCTTCGTGGCCTACGTCATCCCCTATGCCTTTGCAATTGCCGCACTCATCACCGGCCGTGCCGACGACCGCTGGATTCGACTCACCCGCCGCTGGTCACTCACGGCCTGGCTCTTTCTCTCGCTTGGACTGGTGCTAGGCGGACGCTGGGCCTATGACGTGCTGGGCTGGGGCGGCTATTGGGCCTGGGACCCAGTCGAAATTGCCGCCTTCATGCCCTGGCTCACCGGCACAGCCTTCCTGCATTCCGTCATGATTCAAGAAAAGCGTGGCATGTTAAAACGCTGGAACATGATTCTCATCATCCTCACCTATTCCTTGGTGGTCTTTGGCACCTTCCTAACCCGTTCCGGCGTACTTTCCTCTGTCCATGCCTTTGCACAAAGCGAAATCGGCCCGGCCTTTTTCATCTTCATCGGAATCACCCTCGTAACATCCGTCGCCCTGCTCATCTACCGCTGGGATTCGCTCCAGGCCGAGGGCCAAATGCACTCCATGTTCTCGCGCGAGGCACTCTTCCTGCTCAACAACCTCTTATTCATGGGCATTCTGGTCATTTGCTTCTGGGGTGTGATCTCCCCCCTCATCAGCGAATTAATCACCGGTCAAAAAGTAACGGTTGGCCCGCCCTACTACGAACGCGCTGCCGGGCCACTATTCGCCCTGCTCGTCTTGCTAATGGGCATTGCCCCGCTCTCGGCTTGGGGACATATCACCCTCAAAAACCTAGCCGCCCAAAATAGCCTCGAGCTCGAAAAACGCTACGCACTGGCCATTGCCCGCCTGCTCTGGAAACCCGCCATCCCCGCTCTGCTCGTCCTAATAGGCCTACTCATAGCCGGAATCACCAACATTTACGCTCTAATTGGTCTCACCTTCGCCGCACTAACAGCCTCTATCACCATCTACGAATTCTGGCGAGCCGCCCGCGCACGTGAGCGCGCCCAAGGAGAAAACCTGCTCACTGCTTTATGGCGGCTAGCCGGTCGTAACCGCCGCCGCTATGGAGGCTACACCATCCATCTAGGCGTCATTCTGATGGCAATCGGCATCATCGGCATCGAAATGTTCCAGAGCGAAACACAGAAAAGCCTGGCAGTAGGTGAAAACATCCAACTCGCTGGCTACACCGTCCGCTACGACTCCCTCGCTCAATTCCCCACCAACGATGGACGATGGGTAACACGAGCCGTCGTCAGCGTCTTCGATAAAAACGGTCAATTCCTAACCGAACTTTACCCTCGTTACGACGTTTACGCCGATGGCCAACCCATGACCATTCCTGGTGTGCGTTCTACCCTAGCGGACGACCTATACGTACTACTCATCAACTGGGAAGGTGTCACCGCACAAGTCGCACCCTTCAAAGTCTATCACAACCCGCTGGTAAACTGGTTATGGCTGGGCGCCTTCGTTTTCATCTTCGGCACACTCATTGCTGCCTGGCCCGAAGAAGAACGTGAACCACTTCCTACCCAAGCCCGCAAAACCAAAGCAATCTATCAACCCGGTGATTAAGACAGCCATCCCCAACCTAACCAATCAACCTCGTATGAAAAAAAAACTTGCTGTTCTCATACTGTTACTCATCGCCAGCCTGGTCTGGGTTGGCAGCGCCAACGCACAAGATACCACTCCGCCAACCGATGATGAAGTCAACGCAATTGCCAAACAACTCTTCTGCCCGGTATGCGAAAACACCCCCCTCGATGTTTGCCCCACCGAAGCCTGCAAACAATGGCGCGACCTGATTCGGCTCAAACTCTCTGAAGGCTGGACCGAAGAACAAATAAAACAATACTTCGTGGACCAGTACGGAGCGCGCGTTCTGGCCGAACCACCCCGCCAAGGCTGGTATTGGTTAATTTACATCGTCCCCGTCGCCTTACTTTTAGTAGGGCTGTATATCCTATTTCGCGCCTACCAAACCATGCGCGCCCCGCTAGCCGAACAACCTGCTGAAACCCACGCACCGACCGGTCTACCAGACGAATACCTGCGCCGGATTGAAGAAGAACTCAAAAAACGGAACTGATGGAGAAAACCATGTCTGAGTCAAATGTTACATCGCGCCGCAGTGGCGTACCGCTGTGGGCACAGGTTCTGGTCTGGATTGGCTTACTGGGCTTACTGACCGTTGTAGCACTGGGCTTACGCCGCACCCAACAGGGAACCGTCCAACCGGGTGAAACCATCCCCGATTTCACGCTGACCCTCTTCAGCGGCTACGAATACGAAGGCCGCAACGAAATCAAATTTTCTGAATTTCGGGGCAAAGTGGTCGTCATCAACTTTTGGGCTTCGTGGTGCAAACCCTGCGAACAAGAAGCTGTCGAACTAGAATCCGCTTGGCGCACCTACCAGAAGAGCGGACAAGTCATCTTCCTAGGCATTGACTACGTAGATACCGAACCCGAAGCGCGCGGCTACCTAACCAAATTTGAGATTACCTACCCCAACGGACCCGACTTAGGCACACGCATCTCCCAATTCTTTCGCATCAAAGGCGTACCCGAAACCTACTTCATTGACCGAGACGGCAAACTGGCCTACGTGCAAGTTGGCCCCTTTCGCTCTGAAGAAGAAATTCATGCCATCATTACCCCCTTGCTAAACAAATAGAGGCTTCATGGAACTCGGAGCAATTTTCCTCATCCTCGCCTTATTCGTGTTGGTTGGGTTGTTTGTCAGCCAACCATTTTTTGAAAAACGTCGCGCCTACGCCGTGTCCATACAAGAACACGACCTTTCCCACTGGCTAGCCGAGCGAGACCGACTGCTGACCGCCCTACAAGAACTGGATTTCGACCATGTGCTGGGGAAAATCCCACCCGAAGACTACCCCAACATGCGTACTGCCTTACTCACCCAAGCCGCCGACGTACTGCGACACATAGACGAACTTCAGCCACAGAACCAGCCTGCGCTTGACGCCGAAAGCCGCGTAGAAGCCGCCCTAGCCGCCCGCCGCGTCGACTTCGCTGCCCATCCTCCGTCAAACGCGCTCCAGGAAGACGAACTAGAAGCTCGCATTGCCGCCCGTCGCGCCCAGCGCAGCGAAAAATCGGGGGGCTTCTGCCCGAACTGTGGAAAACCCATCTTACGCACCGACCGCTTCTGCCCTGCCTGCGGCAAAGCAATCCGATAATCAAACAACCTTGTGAAAACTATCCCCATGCGCATCTCTTCCAGCCTTCGCTCTGTTCTACTGACTGCTTCCCTCTTATTTCTGCTCACCGGCTGCATCTCCCTAGCCGAGGATGTCACCCCACCCCCCGGCTATTCCATGCCCACCCCTGCCGCCCCGGTTGCAGCCGAAGTCTTCCCCCCGGCTGCGCCAGATATAGCCAACGGTGCAGCCATCTACGCCGAAAAATGTGCCCCTTGTCATGGCCTCAGCGGACAAGGCGATGGCCCCCAAGCCGCTAACCTACCCATCACCGTGCCGGCGCTCGGGCAAGCCGCCTTTGCCTTCGACAAATCCCCCGCCCGCTGGTACACCATCGTTACCCAAGGCAACCTGCAAAACTTCATGCCGGGCTTCACCAGCCTAAGCGACCAAGAACGCTGGAACGTCGTTGCCTACGCCCTAACATTAAGCACCACTGCTGAACAAATTCAAGCAGGCAAAGCGCTCTACGAAGTCAACTGTGCCTCATGCCATGGGCTTGATGGTCGCCAGCTCTCCAACGCCAACCTCGCTGACCAGAAACGCATGGCTGCCCTTTCCAACCAGCAAATTCTCTCCATCATCCAAAAAGGGATAGCGCCCGCCATGCCGGCCGCCAACCTTTCGGAAGAAGACGCAGCCTCCATCACAACCTACGTGCGGACCTTCACCTTTGCCCCCTCCTCAACCACAGCCTCCACAACCCCAGAGACCCCCTCCTCTGAGCCTGCAACCACGCCTGCACCTTCCGCCCAACGCGGCACCATCAGCGGCAAAATCACCAACGGTTCGGGCGGCCCGATACCGGTTGGGCAAAAAGTCACCCTACATGCCTTCATTCATGATGTAGCCACCCAGCAATTCACCGAAGGAGAGACCCGGCAAACCATCATCGCACCCGATGGCTCCTACACCTTCCAGGACGTATCCCTTTCACCACGTGATGCCTACTACGTTTCGCTCGAATACAGCGGAGTCACCTACGAATCCAACCCTGCCATCCCTGCCAACGATGGCCTAAACCAATACGACCTACCAATCACCATTTACGACACCACCACCGACACCTCGGAATTGGTCATCTCGACCGCGCACATCTTATTCGAATACTCCCAACCGGGCGTCATACAGGTCGTAGAGTACCTTGTATTCGCCAACATGGGCCAAAAAACCATCGTAGCCGCCGAAGCAGGCAAACCTGTCATTGAAATCCCCTTACCGCCCAACTACCAAAACTTACAATTTGAAGACGGCCTCCTAGGTGAACGCTACCTGCAAACCGCCAATGGATTTGGCGACACCTTACCCATTCCACCAACCGACAGCCAGAGCCAATACGCAATCATCTTTGCCTTTGAACTGCCCAACACATCTGCTTCGTCCGCATGGGACAAACTGCTTTGGGGACCCAAACTGGAACTACAGCAAAAATTCAACTTCAAAACCGGCATGCTCAACCTACTTGTACCACAGGGTGTAAAAGCCGAAGGTCCCAACCTAACCGATGGCGGCATACAGAACATGGGGAGTGGCTTCACCTTCCAGTTATACCGAGCAGGCAGTATAGAAGCTGGCCAAACCTTCAGTGCAACCATCTCCGGCACACCTACAACATCCGATCCCAATCTCTCCACCGGCACAACCAGTCGTAACATCGTCATCGGCCTGGGTGCATTTGGCATAGTTCTTCTACTCGCGGGCATCTTCCTTTACCTGCGCGACCGTCAACAAGTAGAAGACATAACAAAAGACGAAACTCTCGACACGTCAGATGAAGAAGACTCCAGCAACCTCAGTGAAAACGACATTCTAGACGCCATCATCGCCCTAGACGACCAATTTCGTGCCGGAAACATCTCCGAAGAAGCCTACCAAGCACGGCGAGCAGAACTGAAAGCAATGCTCAAACAATAACAAAACATAGAACGGCCATCCAACCAGGCAAATATGATAGAAGTCAAAAAACTAATCAAACGCTTCGGCTTAAAAAACGTGCTACGCGGGCTTGATTTTCAGGTACAGCCAGGGGAATTTGTGGCCTTACTCGGGCCAAATGGCGCTGGCAAGACCACATTCCTGCGCATCCTGGCCTCCCTCTCGCGTCCCACACTTGGACAAGTGCGAGTAGCAGGCCACTTCCTGCCGGACCAAGCCGCTGCTGTACGGCGTCGCTTAGGAATCGTCTCCCACCTACCGCTCCTGTATGGCGACCTCACTGCCCAAGAAAACCTACAATTCTATGGACGCATCTACAACGTACCGAACCTAACGGAAAGGATTAGCGAAATCCTCGACATCGTTGGCCTAACATCCCGGCGCCACGACCTTGTTCGCACCTTCTCGCGCGGAATGCAACAGCGCCTAGCAATTGGTCGCGCCATCATCCACAACCCAGACATCATCTTATTCGATGAACCATACACCGGCCTAGACCAAGACGCCTCTGAAATGCTGGACACCGTACTAAAAAACGTTGCTGCTGCTGGGCGAACTGTCGTAATGACCTCGCACGACCTGGCACGAGCCGAAGACCTTGCCACCCGCTTCGACGTCCTCTCGCGCGGCGTAATCACCGCCACGACCACCCGCGCGGAATTGCAACATTCCAACCTACTATCCTTTTACCGCCAGGCGCTAGCAGGCTGATATGACAACATCCAATTCATCTCCAGACAACAGCCGCCTATCCGCTTCCCCATCCGCTACCTCATCCGATTCCAACATCCGCTTATCCGCTTCATCATCCGTTGCCCCATCCGCTGCCCCATCCGATTCCAACATCCGCTTATC
>QEXW01000092.1 GCA_003130845.1 Anaerolineae bacterium | reverse complement strand
CGCCTTTTCCAAGCCAGCATCCACCTGTGTTACCGACATTCCAGACAAAAAGCCGGTATCGTCAAGAATTTCCTGTCGCGTGAGATAGCGCAGAGAGCCTTCAGCGTGTTCAAGACGCCATAAGACGTATAGCGTCACCTTGAGTTCTTCGACCTCGGTAATTTCGTTCAACAACCGAAAAAGCGAATCGGGGACGGGGGTAAAGGTTTCGGAGGAAGTAAAACCAGAAAAAGCCATCACCAAGCGCCTTTCACACCTTTTCTAAATCTATTCGTTTGGTCGCAGCATTTTCAAAGCGGGTCAGATTGCTACGGAAAATCAAGTCAATCTGGCCTACGGGGCCATTCCGGTGCTTGGCAACCTTGAGATGGGTGACGTTTTGCATGGCTGGGTCTTTGTCATCGCGGTAAATGAACATGACAATATCGGCATCTTGCTCTAGAGAACCGGATTCGCGTAAATCGGAGAGTTGGGGTTCTTTATCAGCCCGTTGTTCGACAGCACGGGAAAGTTGCGCAGCCGCCAATAGAGGTACGTTCAGTTCACGCGCCAGCTGCTTGAGACTGCGAGAGATGTAAGAAACTTCCTGCACACGGTTATCGCTGCGCGTTTCGGAGGTCATTAATTGCAAATAGTCCAAAATAATTAAATCTAAGCCAAATTCCATGTGCAGGCGGCGGGCTTTGGTCCGCAGTTGTAAGGGGGTCAGACTTGGGGTATCGTCCAAGTAGATACGAGTATCACCCAACACTTCAATGGCGTGATTGAATAAGTCCAGGTCATCTGGGCTGAGTTTGCCGGTGCGCAACTTTTGTGAGTCAATGCCCGTGTTCTGCGCAATCAAACGCTGTACGACTTGTTCATTTGACATTTCCAAGGAGAAAATGGCCACCCGTTTCTTGTGCAAAAGTGCCGCATTGTTGGCAACGGTCAACATCCAAGCCGTCTTGCCTTGGCCCGGACGCCCCGCCACAATTAACAAATCAGAGGGCTGCAAACCGCCAGTCATTTTATCCAGGTCAATAAAACCGGTGGGGACGCCTACCACATCATCGGAGCGGCGCATCAACGCTTCGATGTGGTCGTAGTAGTCAGAAAGCACTTCTCGAATGGAACGCACATCATGCCGTGTGCGCCGTTCACCCACGTTGAAGATGGCTTTTTCGGCCTCGCCCATCACGGTTTCAATCAGTTCTTTTTGGTCGTAGGCCAGGGTAGCAATCGAATTGGCCGCCGTAAGCAATTTGCGCCGGATGGAGTTGGCTTCGACAATGCGGCCATAATCTTCAGCGTGCAAGGTGGTAGGCACCTGATTGAGCAAAGCCGTCAGATAAGCCGGGCCGCCAATTTCATCCAAGCGGCCCATGGCGCTCAACTCTTCGGCAACGGTGAGATTGTCAATTTTGACCCGGCGCTCGTGCAAACGCGTATAGGCTTCCCAGATGAAACGCAGGCGGTGAATGTAAAAATCATCGGCCTGTAGGAATTCCGCCAGGTCATAATATAGTTCAGGATTGATGAGCACCGCGCCGATGACGGCTTCTTCTGCCTCGCGGCTGTGCGGCATTCCGGCTGTCGGGCTTTCTTCGAGGGGCAATTCGCTAGGGAGAAAATCGGTCATGGGAATTCCAGAGTAAGGGAGAGGATGGACCGGGAGATTCAAAAACAATACTGGGGTGGGTTGAGATAAAGAAAGGACACGCTGTTTGTATTCTACACCGTGTCCTTTGCAAATCAGCGTGGTCCTTTGATGCTACTTTTGTTTGGAAGCGCTGTCTTCGTCGCTATCGTCTTTCTTATCTTTGTCCAATTTGCTCAGAAAGTCCTCGAAAATCGAAAGACGGGAGGAATCGTCACTGAAAGAGCGCGGGGTAGAAACCGGTGAGGAGCGCGCAGGTTGCGAAGGAGTTGATTGTGGAGAGGTCGTTTGCTCAGCCGGCGAAGATGCGGTTTGAGAGCGCATATCCTGCTCTGGGGTGATACTAGCGGCCGTCATAACGGCTACATCTACAAGAATTGGCACATGTGCACGCACAGCCAATGCAATCGCATCCGAAGGGCGCGAATCAATGTTGATGACTTGCCCGTTTGATTCGGCAACGATGTTGCCGTAGAAAATATCATCACGCAAAGCCACAATTTCCACCCGCTTAATACGCGCATTGAAAGTGGTAAACAAATTTTTAAGCAGGTCGTGTGTCAGCGGGCGAATCATCTCAATTTCCTGCAAAGCCACCGTAATGGCTTCTGCCTCGTACGGCCCAACCCAAATGGGCAGGTAACGCTCTGCGTCGGTCTGGCGCAAGACCACCAGCCTCTGCGGCGACATAAGACTGACGCGCACGCTGTCTATAACAACTTCTACCATTCCAGACATATTCGCTCCTGTAAACTGTTCTTATTTTAGCACAGGATAGAACGGAACGAGCAGAATAATCTTGCAAGCAAGCCACAACCGAATTTCAAGTACAATACTCCAAATTCAGCAAATTGCATCCTGATGGGAGACGGTATGAGACAGCGTCAATTCGGCAACCTGGTCATTCTTGGGCTAGTTGCGCTTAATTTCATTTTGTGGGTAGCCTTTCCTCCCATAGACGATGGACGTCCCAACTTTATCCGCGCGTATGCGGGTGAAGTCTTGGGTTCTACCGTTATCATCCTTATGGCGTGTGGCTTGGTGCTGACGGCGCGTCCACGCTGGGCCGAACCATATTTCGGTGGTTTGGACAAAATGTACATTGCCCATAAACAAGCCAACACCACCGCCTTTTTACTGCTCTTCGTCCACCTCTTGACCGTCCCAATCACGACAGACCGTCTCCTGCCCGGCACACCATTGGCAATCATTGCGTTTTTAGGGATTGTGGTATTGGTGTTGCTTACGCTTTCTCCGCGCATCCCCTTATTGAGCAAACTCACCAATGCTTCGTACGACAAGTGGAAAAAGACACACCGCTTTATTGGGATTTTTTACATCATTGGCTTTGTGCATTCCTTGCTGGTCAACCCGCTCTCGGCAATTGTGGCATTTTCTTATGTACAAATTATTTTTCTGATTGGACTGGCGGCCTATCTGTATACAGAAGTATTCTCTCGTTTTCTGCACACGGCCTTGCCTTACCGTGTAAGCGCCGTCCGTCGTCT
>QEXW01000091.1 GCA_003130845.1 Anaerolineae bacterium | reverse complement strand
TAAGCATGAAAGCCTCCTGACAGAGTTTTGTTTCGCAACTACACTCTATTCAGAAGGCTTTCACTTTTCAAGACCCAAAACGAAAAGGCCAAAGTCGAGTGCAGCGTTTTTAAGCTCTGTGGTTACTATGGTAACCTAAGTTGCCACCTTGCAAAATTTGCGCGAGTTTTAACGCAACGTCGCAGAGACGCACAGAAAAAGCGTAAGAATCTTGGCGTCTTATCGCCGTTGAATTAGCAAACCCTGCTCAAAAACGGTTCCAGAACCAAAGACAGCAATTTGAGTTATGGTATGATTCCAATTCATCGCCGTTTGAATTGCAAAACAAATTCTCATCTCACCGGGTGCATCAGATTTCATGATGAATTTTGAAAGATTGCTTTTAGATTGGCAAGCGGGTTTGGGTGTGCTTTTACCGAAATTGGGGTTGGCTCTCCTCATCTTTTTGGTCAGCTTGTACCTATCTGGTCTGGTTAGTCAACTCTTGTTGCGCTTGATGGTACAGCGCAAGGTCAATTCTGGTGCCGAGCGGCTGATTGCTGAAACAGCCCGCTGGAGCATCATCGTCTATGGCACCATCTCGGCGTTGCAGCAATTTACCGATGTGACGGCTTTTTTGGCCGGCCTCGGTATTTTGGGATTTACGGTTGGGTTTGCTTTGCAAGATGTGATGAAAAACTTTGCGGCTGGGGTTCTGCTTTTATTGCAAAAGCCGTTTCGGGTTGGAGATAGCATTTCGGTGGCGAATTTCGATGGCACTGTTACGGCGATTGACCTGCGCTCAACCGAAATTCGCACTTTTGATGGCCGCATCGTTATCTTGCCCAATGCGGATGTGCTGAACCACGCCATTATCAACTTCACCCGTTCCGTACATCGGCGCATTGAACTGCCCTTTAGCGTAGCCTATGGTGCTGACCTAGAGCAGGTGCAGCGGCTGGCGTTGCAGGCGGTAGAACAACTTCCCGGCCTGTTAACAGACCTGGCCCCGCAGGTGGTAGTACACAGTATTGGAGATGCGGTTGTGAATTTGAGAGTGTTGTATTGGGTAGATACGACAAAAATTGCTCTATCTGCTGCCCAAGACGCCGGCTTGAAGCGTATTAAGCAGGTGCTTGAAGAACATCAAATCGAAATGCCTGCTCGCGCGTTCTTGTTACAAACCATTCAGCCTGCAACCGAGAATAGACAATCCTGAATTGAGAGAATTGTGAGTGTGCTGTAATTGTCCTTTACGCACCTCATAGAATCTGGTACGCTTAACAAGTATGAGAAATTCTGTTTCTGGAACGTTGCAAACGACAGTTCTCTTCCTGGTGGTGGCCGGGATACTTGCCTTAGCGTTAAGTGGTTCCTTGGGGTTTGTTTCGGCGGGTGTCAATACGTTTCTCGTCTCAGCGCAAACTTGGGTTTCAACCCGTTTCGTAGCGATTCAGGACTTTTTGACAGTGCCGCGCGATGTGGCTGCTTTGCGTCAACGCAATGCAGAGCTAGAAGCGGAAGTGGCCCGCTTGCAAGCGCAGGTCGTACAGTTGCAAAGTCAGGTGGCTGATACACAAGCTCTGGCTGCGCTGGTGAATTTCTCTCGTGCTAACCCAGAAAACGTCTACACAGCAGCCACCGTGATTGGGCGCGACCCAAGCCCTTTTTTGCGCTATATCATTATTGATAGAGGCTCCAATCAGGGCTTGCGGCGCGGTATGCCGGTTGTTACCGAGCAAGGTCTCGTAGGACGGGTAGATGCTGTCATTGGAAGCGCGGCGCGTGTACAACTGATTACAGACCCGACTTCAGCGGTAAATGTTCGGTTGGAACGCGCTGACCGTGAAGCCATCTTGACCGGTACGGTGGCGGGCGACCTGATACTTGATTTGTTACCACAGGATGTTACTCTCGAAATCGGTGATGTGGTGCTGACCTCTGGGCTGGGAGGCAGTTATCCTGCTGACCTGATTGTTGGGCAGGTTATTAATGTGCGGCGTCGCGATTCCGACCTGTTTCAACAGGCTTTTGTGCAGCCAGCAGTAGATTTTGCGCAATTAAAACTGGTGTTGGTCATCACCGATTTTCGTCCGGTTAACATTACCCCTTTGCTCCCCTGACGATGAAAAACCTGATTGCTTTCCCGGTGTTGGGGTTGGCGTTTGTGCTTCAAACAGCCATTCTAAGTCGCATTACCCTGCTTTCGGGTACGATAGATTTAGTCTTGCTAATTGTTGTTGCTTGGGCATTACAAGAACAAGTGCAATCGGCTTGGCATTGGGCAGCACTGGCCGGGCTGATGGCAGGATTCGTTTCAGGTTTACCACCGTATGTTTCGCTACTCGGCTATATATTGGCGGTGGGACTGGCGCGGTTTCTCTTGCGGCAAATCTGGCAGGCGCCGATTTTGGCACTGTTTAGCGTAACTTTTTTTTCTACCTTGCTCATGCATCTCGTCACGTTCCTGGGCTTGTTCTTAAATGGAACTTCTCTTTCGCTCGGAGACGTGTTGACATTGATTACCTTGCCCAGTGTGTTTCTAAATTTGTTGTTTGTCTTGCCGGTTCATGCTGTGATTCGTGACCTGGCCTTATGGGTATATCCTGTGGAGGAATTTGTATGAACACTCCTGCTGTTCCCCGCACTTCTTTTGAAAGTTGGCGCGCGCTGGTGCTGTATGTTGCACTCGGTTTAGCGTTTACGTTCATGGTTGTTCGTTTATTTATCTACCAGGTGATTGAACATCCTGTTTGGGTAGCGCAAGCCGAAGAAAACCGCACACGCATTATCAGTGTTCCACCTTCACGCGGCATTATCTATGACCGAAATGGGTACATCTTGGCGAGTAATGTGGCTTCTTACAACATTATCATCACGCCGGCTAATCTGCCTGATAGCGAGGGCGATGTGCAGGCCATTTACCGGCAACTCTCAGCACTGACCGGTGTGCCGGTCAATCGCGGTACGCTCGAAGAGGCCAAGCTCGTTTCTCCTTGTGTGCCAGGGCCGGGCATTGCGCAAATCGTTGAACTTCAGCGCACGAATGCCCCGTATAGCCCGGCCAAAATTCAGTGCAACGTGAGCGAAGAAGTAGCGCGCATCGTCCGTGAGAAGGCAGTGGATTGGCCTGGGGTAGGCATCGAAATTGAGCCGGTGCGCAACTATCCGACCGGTTCGCTGACTGCTAACGTCATCGGGTTTCTAGGACCCATCCCCGCCTCGCAAGAGCAGTTTTATCGTGAACAAGGATTTCAACCTAACCGTGATAAGGTGGGCTATGCGGGTGTGGAAGTCTATTTCAACGATATTTTGATGGGTAAACCGGGTCGTCGGGTAATCGAAGTGGATGTGGCCGGACAGGAGTTGCGCAACTTGCAACCGCCTATTGCGCCTGTTTCGGGTTATAACCTACACTTGACCATTGATACCCGCCTACAAAAAGCGTTCGAGGCCGCCTTAGTAGGGGAAATTGAATATTGGAATCAGTTCTTTTATGGTGGAACCGGGCAAAAGCGTATTTCAAGCGGTGCTTTGGTGGCGATTAACCCCAAAACCGGTGAAATTCTGGCGATGGTTACATATCCCACCTTTGAGAACAATCGCTTGGCGCGCATTATTCCAGCATATTACTATGCTCAGTTGGCCGAAGACCCACGCAAGCCTTTGCTGAATTATGCCATTTCTACCGAATATCCGCCTGGCTCGGTGTTTAAACTCTCGACCGCGCTTGGCGCTTTGAACGAAGGCGTTGTCACGCTTGACCAAATTATCGAAGCACCAGGGGAATTGGTGGTGCAGGAATCGTTTTCGCCGAACGACCCCGGTTTTGAGCGGACCTTTGTAGATTGGAATAAAAACGGTTTTGGCACGATTTCGTTCCTACGTTGCATTGCTTATTCGAGCAACGTTTGTTTTTACAAACTAGGCGGTGGTTACCGGAGTGAGGTGCGCGAGGGGTTGGGCATCTTGCGCCTGAAGGAGTATGCCCG
>QEXW01000011.1 GCA_003130845.1 Anaerolineae bacterium | reverse complement strand
TTGGCAACGATGAGTGTTGCCCCGCGTTTGGCAGCGGCTTTCAGGCGCAAATGCCAAATGGGGGCTTCGTGGTACAGGTCAGAAGCAACCACCAAAACGGTATCGCCCACCCCCAGGTCGCCCAGGTTCGAGCCGGCGGTCAACCCGTATGTGGTGGTGTATTCGCCGCCGCCGTGCTGGGTGTAGAGATAGGCTTTCGCGCCGAGTTTGGCGGCGAACTGCTTGAGATTGTAGAAATCTTCGTTGCTGAGCCGCCCGCCGGCCAGGAAAACGGCGTCAGGGCCGGCTTCGGCCAGTTTCGCGGCGGCCCGGCTGAGGGCTGAATCAAGTTCGGCGGAATCGAGTTTCAGACGCGAATCGGCTTCGGTGTACTGGTATCCCGCGAAGCGGCCTTTATCGCACATCCAAATCTCATTGACCTGTTCGTTCTGGCGCGGCATGGCGCGTTTGATGACGTACCCGCCACCGCTCTTTACTTCGCGCCGCACGTTGAAGGTGACGTTGCAGCCAACCGGGCATTGCGAGCAGATAGAAGCGGCTGGCTTTAATTCCCAGGGGCGTGCACCAAAACGAAAATCTGCCGTGGTGAGCGCGCCCACCGGACAAATATCGGTGGTGTTGCCGCTGAAGACCGAGTCGAAGCCGGGGTCGGAATAGGTGACGATTTCTGTATGCCGTCCGCGCTGGTAGAAGCCAAGCACGGGTTCACCCGCGATGTCATCCTGGAAGCGAATGCAGCGCGCGCACTGGATACAGCGTTCCCGGTCCAGGAAAATCAGGTCGCCAAGCGGGAAATGTTTTTCCGCATGGTGCTTTTCATCGTAAATAAAGCGGCTCTCCTTGGGGCCGAACTTCATGGTTAGGTTTTGCAGGGGACATTCGCCGCCTTTATCGCAGACCGGGCAGTCGAGCGGGTGCGAGGTGAGCAAGAGCTCCAGGATTTCTTTTTGCCCGTTGCGGGCTTTTTCGCTGTCGGTGATGACGAACATGCCCTCCGAAACCGGCGTAGTGCAGGAGGTTTCCAGTTTGGGGCCAAATTGCAGTTTAGGCTGGCCGTTTTCGTCCAGGACGGGCTGTCCGGTGGCACGGTCTATCACCGGACGGCCAATTTCGACCAGGCACTGACGGCACATGCCAACCGGCTCCATCTTGGGGTGGTAACAAAAGACCGGGATGTCAATTCCCGCCATTTTGGCGGCGTTGACAATCAGCGTGCCTTCGGGGACGCTGACGGGTTTTCCGTTGATTTTCAGGTTGACCATTTTTGTCATAGTGATTCGATGCTCGGTATTCGTTCCTCGATAGACAATCTTTAGTTGCTCAAATCATTCTTGCTGATTCCAGCCTGCCGCAAAATTTCCAGCAGTGTTCCAGCAGGCAAATCTTTGCGATGAAATGGCACCACAACCCGCTTCCTGGTTTCTGGATGAATGAAAACTGATGGCTGCCCTTACTCCCGTCCAGCACAAAACCCCTGGATTCGAGCAACTTAATCACTTTCTGCGGCGTCAGGGATGACGTTTTAGGCATAAGCGTTCAGCGTGAGCGTATATTCAAGGACATCGTTTTCGGAAGGGATTTCTTCGCCATAGGTTACGCAGCTCGGCAAAGACGGGACAGTCACAGTAAAACCACCTTCAGGTTCTTTATGCAGGAAAATCCGATAAACAAGTGGGGTCATAAAACGCTCCTTTTCACCAATCACCAATACCGAATTACGACTTACCAGTTACCTTCGCAAAATCTTCTGGGAAGCGCTCAATTGCCGAGCGCACGGCCATGGTGGAGAAATCGCCCAGCGCGCACAGGCATTTGCCATAGACCTGGGCCGCTACGCTGTCGAGCAGTTTGACATCGGCGGCGCTGGCTTTGCCGGCGTGAATGCGGGTGGTTAGGTGTTTCATCCAGTAATTGCCATCGCGGCAGGGGGTGCATTTGCCGCACGATTCGTGCTGGAAGAAATCAATCGTTTTCTTGATGACCCAATCCATGGTATGTGAGTCATCAATGACGATAACCGATGCCGAACCGAGTAGCGAGCCAACGCTTTGGACGTTCTCATAATCCATCGGCGTATCCATGACTTTGTCGAAATTGGTTTCATCGACACGGATGATGGATGAAGAGGCGCCAGCGGGCATAATGGCGCGGAGTTTGCGCCCGTTGGGGATGCCGCCGCCGTGCGTGAAAATCAACTCGCGGAAGGTGGTGCCAAGCGGCAGCTCGTAGTTGCCGGGGCGTTCCACGTTGCCCGAAAGCGAGAAAATCTTGACGCCGGGGCTTTTCTCCGTGCCAAACTCGCGGAAGGCCGGCGCGCCATGTTCTACGATGAAGGGCAGGTTGGTGAGCGTCTCGACGTTGTTGATGACGGTCGGCTTGCCATACAGCCCCACCACCGCTGGGAAGGGCGGACGCAAGCGCGGCTGTCCGCGTTTGCCTTCGAGCGATTCGAGCAGTGCGGTCTCCTCGCCGCAGATGTAAGCCCCCGCGCCGAGGTGGGTTTTCAGGCGGATGGAAGTTGCAGTACCAAACAATTTATCGCCCAGGTAGCCCTGCTTCTCCATTTCGGCAATGCAGGCTTCGATTTGCTTTGCGATGGGGTAATACTCGCCGCGAATGTAGATGTAGCCTTCGGTCGCGCCGACGGCGTAGCAAGCCAGCGCAACCCCTTCCAGGAATTGATACGGGTTGCCTTCCATGATTTCGCGGTCTTTGAAGGTGCCGGGTTCCGATTCATCGGCATTGCAAACCACGTAATGCGGCCAGATGGTATCGGGCAGGAATGACCATTTGATGCCGGTCGGAAAGCCCGCCCCGCCGCGCCCGCGCAGGCCGGAGGCTTTCACTTCCTCCATCACCTGTTTGGGCTGCATGGTGGTAACGGCTTTTTCGAGCGCGCGAAATCCGCCGTTTTGCTTATAAACTTCGATATTGTTCAGGCCGGGGATGTCCCGGTGACGAAGCAAGAGATGTGCCATACGAAATTCTCAATACTAACAGGGAATAATCTGCCCTTCGCGGCGGGCGATTTCGATAATTATGTGTTCACGGTCTTGCGCAACGCTTCCACCAGTTCCATCGTCTTTTCGACGGTCATGTTCTCGTGAAAGGTGACCGTATCACTTTCTTGAATCTGAAACAGCGGGGCGCGGTGGCAGCCGCCCAGACACTTCACTTCTTCCAGCGTGATTAACCCATCGGGCGTGGTTTCACCCACGCGGATGCCCAAATTCTCGCACAGTGATTCTAAGAACAAATCGGCTCCGCGCAGAGCGCAAGGCAGGTCGGTGCAGACCTGCATACGGTATTTGCCGGCCTTTTCATCGTGATACATGGTGTAAAAGCCGACGATGGCCGCTACTTCGGTCACGTCCAGCTCGAGCATGTCGGCAATTTCTTGCATAGATTCTTTCTTGATGTAACCTTCCTCGCGCTGGGCGAGATACAAAAGCGGCATAACCGCCGAGCGTTTGACGGGGTATTTGGCGAAAATCGCCTGAATTTCTCTGGGGTATTTTTCTGCCAGCATGGATTCTCCGATGGACTGCTTGCTGAACTATCGGTCAATATCGCCTAACACAATGTCAATCGAGCCGATAATTGCTACCAGGTCGGCCACAAAATGACCTTTTGCCAGTTTGGGCAGAACCTGCAGGTTATCGAACGAAGGGGCGCGGAAGTGAACGCGGTAGGGCTTGGGGCCGCCGTCGCCCTCTAGGAAGCAACCCAA
The DNA here is from genome assembly GCA_003130845.1 of Anaerolineae bacterium. Lineage (GTDB taxonomy): Bacteria > Chloroflexota > Anaerolineae > Anaerolineales > Villigracilaceae > UBA5195. Next base: position 25,399 of record QEXW01000011.1, on the reverse strand, counting down.
CTCGCCGCGCGGCGATTCGGTGGCGACATACACCGAACCTTTGGGGGCATTGAAGCCTTCGGTCCACAGTTTGAAGTGATGAATCAGGGCCTCCATGCTGGTACCGATTTCCGAGCGTGGCGGTGGAACGAACTTGTAGTTGTTTGAACGTACCGGGCCGAGGGGCAATTTATCTAGCGCCTGTTGAATGATGCGGATGGATTGCCGCATTTCCTCAATGTGCAAGATATATCGAGCATACACGTCGCCCTCGGTGCGCGTTGGGATGTCGAAATCATACTGTTCATAGCCAGAATAAGGCGCAAACTTGCGCACATCGTAATCTGGCCCCGAAGCGCGCAGCGTGGCGCCGGTTAATCCCCAGTTGATGGCTTCTTCTGCCGAGATTTTGCCAATCCCTACGGTACGGTCTAAGAACAGGGGATTTTTGCTCAGCATGGACTCGTATTCGTCAATGCGGTAGGGAATAATCTTGAGGAACTCACGCACCGCAGTCTCGAATTCAACCGGCACGTCACGCCACACGCCACCTGGTCGGATGTAGGTCGTCATCATGCGCTGTCCGGAGACCAATTCCATAATATCCAGAATCATCTCGCGCTCGCGGAAGCAATACAGGAAGACCGACATGGCGGCTACATCCAATGCCGCCGTTCCCAGCCAAACCAGATGCGACTGGATGCGGGTGAGCTCGGCCAGGATGACGCGAATGGCCTGCGCCCGAGGGGGTACATCGAGCCCGACCAGTTTTTCAATGGCTAAGCAGTAGGTGAAGTTGTTGCCAACCGTGTTCATGTAATCCATGCGGTCGGTCATCACTTCGGCTTTTTGGTAGGTTTTGGCCTCCATGTTCTTTTCGATGCCGGTGTGTAGATAGCCAATGTCTGGAATGCAATTGACAATTGTCTCACCATCCAGTTCCAGCAATAAACGCAACACACCGTGTGTAGAAGGATGTTGCGGTCCCATGTTGAGCAGCATGGTCTCGCCCGTCAGGGCGCGTTCGGAGACCAAATGGCGAATTTCATCGAGGGTGACTTCTTGTATCTGCGTCATAACGGTTTATTCTTTAGGCGCAGGTTTGCGCGCTTTGATTTCATCGAAATTAAACGAGTATTGCGGCTCTTCGTAGCCAAGCGGATAATCTTTGCGCTGGGGGTGGCCGACCCAATCGGCAGGCATAAGAATCCGCCGTAAATCCGGGTGACCCTCAAAGCGGATGCCGAACATGTCATAGACCTCGCGCTCTTGCCAATTGGCGTTTTTATAGACCGATTCAATGCTTGGCAAAACGGGTTCAATCCCTGACACAGGGGCGCGCACGTACAGAGTCAATTTTTGGGCGAGTGAGCGAAACCCATACGCAACGTGAAAACGTGGGTTTTCTTGCGGCCAATAATCTACCGCAGTGACATATACCAGGTAATCGAAACCCAGCTCATCGTGAATCATGCGCGCTGCGGCGAGGATGTTTTCCGCAGGCAAAACGACGGTCACATCGCCAGCGTGTTCGATGGTCGAGCCGCCGAAGGTCTCTAATAGGCGCTGCTGATAGGTTTGTAAAAGGTCACTCATGGTTAAGCCCAGTCTTTGAATTTTTCGCCGCGCACTTTTTCGTGCAGAGTCAGGATGCCATGAATCAACGCATCTGGGCGGGGCGGGCAGCCGGCTACATACACATCTACCGGTACCACTTCATCCACGCCCTGCACCACCGCGTAATTGTTGAACACACCACCGCACGAGGCGCAATCGCCCATCGCAATCACCCACTTTGGGTCGGGCATTTGGTCGTACAAGCGGCGTACCACCGGCGCCATTTTGCGCGTTACCCGCCCGGCCACAATCATCAGGTCGCTCTGGCGCGGGCTGGCGCGCATCAATTCCATGCCGAAGCGGCTCATATCGTAATGAGAAGCCTGGGCCGACATCATTTCAATGGCGCAGCAAGCCAGCCCAAAGAGCATGGGCCACATGGCGTTCGCCCGACTCCAATTGACCAATTCTTCCAATTTCAGGGTGACCACACCCATGTTTCCTAGTTTTTGTTCTACTCCCATTCCAGGCCTCCTTTCTTCCACTCATAAATAAAACCAATAAGAATTGGGATATTAAAAATAACCATCGCCCAAAAACCGTACCAGCCCAGGTCGCGGAAGGCAATCGCCCAGGGCAGGAAGAAAATAATTTCAATGTCGAACAGAATAAAGAGAACCGCAATCAGATAAAAACGGACTGGCACGCGGCGCGTCCCGGGACCAATGGGAGTCATGCCTGATTCGTAGGGCAACAACTTTTTGGCGTGTGGACGCTTGGGACCAAACATGCTCCCCAAGACAACAGCAATCACGGCTACCAAGGCGGTAACCAGAATCATGGTGGCAATTGCGGCGTATTCGAGTAACATCGGCGGCTCCGAGTTCGTGACTAAACGAACAAAGTATAACATAGGGGATATGACGTTTGTAGGGGAAAAGTATGACAAATATCACTATAAATGTGTCATTTCTCACTTTGAAAGGATTGCGCGAAATAATAGAATCCTTGCCAGATTATAAAGGTAGTGAATAAGAATACTATCAGAACCGCTTGCGCGGTAGTTTGGAGGCTTGCCCGTGTTCCATGCCCTTGTCAGCATCAAACAAGTTCCTGATACGACCAATATTCGTATTGACCCGGAAACGAATAACCTAATTCGCCAGGGTGTTCCGACCATTCTCAACCCGTATGACGCACATGCGGTGGCGGCGGCGGTTGAATGGAAACGTAAACTGGGCGGTCAGGTGACCGTTATCACCATGGGACCTGCTTCGGCCGTCACCTCTCTGCGCGAGTGCATTGAGATGGGCGCCGACCGCGCTATCCTGATTTCTGACCGCAAATTCGCCGGCGCCGATACCTGGGCTACCTCCTACGTACTCTCGGAGGTCATCAAAGCCATTCATGCAGAGCAGCCGATTGACTTGGTGTTCTTTGGCAAACAAGCCATTGATGGGGATACGGCGCAAGTGGGTCCGGGCGTGGCTGTGCGGCTCGACCTGCCGATTATTACTTACGCCGTCAAAATCCACGAAGTAGACCTGCAAAACCGCAAAGTGGTCATCGAGCGCAAAACAGAAAGTCGCAACGAAGTGATTCGTGCTTCTCTGCCGGCAGCGCTCACCTGTGAAAAAGAGATTGCCGAAATTCCCTACGCTTCGCTGCCCGACTTGGTCTATTCGCTGCGCTACGAGCCGGAATTGTGGACTACCGAAGGACCAATTTCCTTTGACCCAACGCAACTCGGTTTGCGTGGCTCTCCGACCACCGTTTTCAAAACCGGCACGCCGGAAAAACATAAAGGCGGTGAAGTCATCAAGACCGCTGAATTGGGTGTTGAGGGCGCCGTTCGCACCGCACTGGATAAAATTCTGGCGGTGGAAGGCATGGCTTCTCTTTTAGGAGTATCGAAATGACAAGACGCTTTTGGGTTTACATTGAGCAAGAAAATGGCAAACCGCACCAGGTTTCGTGGGAACTGTTAGGCGTTGCACGTCGCCTGGCGGATGAAATCAAAGACGAGCTGGAGAAATCCGGTGATACCGCGCTGGTGGAGGGCGTGCTGGTTGGTCACCATGTCGAACACATCGCCCGCGAGGCCCTGCATTACGGCGCAGATACGGTGTACTATGTGGATGACCCGGCGGTTAAGCACTATCTGAACAAGCCGTACACGACCGTGCTAACCCAGCTGGTCAAAAAATATCAGCCGGAAGTGATGCTGGTGGGCGCCACAACCTTGGGGCGTGATTTGGCCGGTTCGGTCGCGACCAGTGTCGGCACAGGCCTAACGGCAGATACAACACACTTGGCAATGGGTTCTCCCAAAGAGGGCGAAAAGAAACTACTCATGGCAACCCGCCCGGCTTTTGGCGGCAACGTCATCGCCACTATCTTGTGCCGCAACCATCGTCCCCAAATGGCGACCGTGCGCCCGCGTGTCTTTTCCATGCCGGAACGGATTGCCGAGCCAAAGGGACAGGTTGTTCGCGAGGACATTGCTATCACCCCGGAGATGATTAACGCCGAAATCGTCGAATTCCTGACCGACAAGGCATCCACCGTCAATATCGAATACGCCGATGTGATTGTGGCCGGCGGGCGTGGGTTAGGCAATCCCAAAGGCTTTGCGCTCATTAAAGAATTGGCTGACGAATTGGGTGGCGTGGTTGGCGCTAGCCGTGCTTGTGTAGATGCTCACTGGATTGGCTACGAACATCAGGTGGGGCAAACCGGCAAAACCGTGCGTCCCAAACTGTATATTGCTGCCGGCATTTCCGGTGCTATTCAGCACAAAGTGGGAATGCAAGAATCTGATTTCATCCTGGCAATCAATCGTGACCCGAACGCCCCTATCTTCGAGATTGCTACGCTCGGCATTGTCGGTGATTTGTACGAGGTCATTCCAGCGATGATTCGAGAAATTCGGGCGCGTAAAGAGGCAAAACATGGTTAACAAGAACGAAAAACTCGTTTTCGATGTCATCGTGGTTGGCGCCGGGCTGGCCGGTTCAGCGGCAGCAGTCACGGCAGCGCGCGGCGGCCTGAACGTCGTGATGGTCGAGCGCGGCGTGGCGCCCGGCAGCAAGAACTATTTTGGCGGCGCGCTGTACACGCATTCTCTGCTGGATATTTACCCCGATTTCTTCGACCGCAAACCGCCTTTGGAACGTCCTGTTACCGAAACTGGCTTTTGGTTCCTCTCCAAAGACGGTATGGTGCGCATGACGGTGCAGGGCGGCAAAATCAATAACAACCCCATCGATGCCTATGTGGCCCAGCGCGCTAAATTTGATGCTTGGTGGGCGGAACAGGCACGCAAAGAAGGCGTCTTCCTCATTCCTAAGACTGTTGTGGTGGATTTCATCCGTGAAAATGGCAAGGTGGTCGGCGTGATGACCGACCGTGCGCAAGGAGAAATCTATGCTCCGGTTGTGATTGTGTGCGAGGGTGTCAACAATCTGTTGACTCAAAAACTCGGTTTGATTAAGCATGATTTTAAGGGAAATGCGACGGCGCTGGCTGTCAAACAGTTGATTTCTCTGCCCGCTGAAACGATTAACACGCGCCTGGGGTTGCGCAGCAGTGATGAGGGCCTGGCAATTTCGGTGGTAGGCGATGTCTCGATGGGCTTACCCGGTTTAGGTTTCCTGTACACCGGCAAAGATTCGCTCTCGCTCGGCGTAGGCGTCACGCTCGATGCACTCTCGGCTGCTCAAATTAAGCCTTATGAACTGCTGCAACGCTATCTCAATCACCCGATGATTGCCCCGCTAATCGCCGGCGGGCAGTTGATGGAATACGGCGCGCACCTTATCCCCGAAGGCGGGTGGAGTACCATGCCGCAGCTATATACCGATGGCGTAATGGTGGCTGGGGACGCCGCCTCGATGGTCAATGCCATGCACTGGGAAGGCACCAACATGGCCATTACCGCCGGGAAAGCCGCCGGGGAAACCGCCGTCGAAGCCCACAAAAAAGGGGACTTCTCGGCCAATACGCTTTCCGCCTATCGCAAGCGGCTCGAAAACACCTTCGTCCTCAAGGACTTGCACCAGTACCGCAACATGTCGCGCTTCTTGCACAACCATCCTGAATTTATGGATGTGTATCCCAACTTCCTGAACGATGCACTTGGCATGTTCTTCACTGGTTTTGGCAAGCCCAAGAAACAACTGTACAGCGATATTTTGAAATCTCTCACCAGCCGCCGCCCGCTTTTGAAAGCGGTCGGAGACATGGTGGCGTTTGGCAGAACGGTGATGGGCATTTGAGCGGCCCGATTTATTGGAAAGGAAACGAGAATGGCTACGAAAACGATTGACCGCAGCGATTTACCGGAAGTGTACATTGACGACATCCTGATGTCGCTCAAGTACTTTGCCGATGAACACGAAGCGCACCTGAAAATCATTGACCCGCAGGTGTGCATCGCTTGCCAGGGCAAACCTTGTCTTAACTTTTGCCCGGTTGGGGCATACAAGGCGCAAGAAGGTGGCACTGTGCAAATTGCTTATCAGGCATGTGTAGAGTGTGGAACTTGCCGGGTGATGTGTCCACCCAAAAACGTCTTTTGGAAATTACCGCGCGGTGGATACGGCGTATCTTACAAATTCGGCTAAACCAAATGGCGCAAGTCAGCAGGCTTGCGCCAATCTCATTTTTAGAAAAACCTGACCAATGTCCTAGCGTCTTCCGCGATTTTATGGCCAGCAATGCGGGATAGTTATGGTATGATTTGCACAGTTACAGGAAGAAGGCGCTATGGAAGATAGAATTACAATTATCGAAGGCCCTACCCCCTTGCTTGAACCCGTACAGGATGGCTGGGCGCTAGGGTTAAATGAAACCCGAAGTTTTTCGCACACTGCGCTCACTCGGCTGCGCACCTTCAACGGTCCTGGCTTGGTTGAGCGTTGTCATCGTCGTTGGCGCAACAATCAGTCTATTAAACTACATTATCGTGATGAACTCGGCCTAGAAGCCAGTGCTCCCATTTTGGCAGCACGTTCTATTGAAACAGATGAAGGACAGGTGTTGCTCTTATGGTTGCATGTTGACCGTAGCGATATGGAGCTTGAAATCAACACACACGATGACGACTCAGCAGATGATGACATGGATTTAATGGAGTAGTCAGAAAAAAACGTTCGAAGATGCGTAATCCGTTCTGGACGGGTTACGCATTTTTTGTAATCAACCCGTCAATCTGTTACGAGAGAATGCGGTTCGTTCCAAATCTCGTATTGCTGAGGGTGCAATGACTTTTTTGAGAACCGATTTACACGATGGAGTTTTGCTCCTGACCATAGACCGCCCGCCGGCCAATGCGTTTAATTTGGCATTGATTGACGAACTGCAAACCGCCTTCAAACAGGCTGCTCGCGATGCACAAACACGCACCATTGTGTTAACCGGGGCAGGCAAGGTCTTTGGCGCCGGACAAGATATTTCTGAAATGAAGGCTGGTGAAGCGAGCATTTCCTATCGTCAACATCTGCTCGAAACGTATAATCCGCTTATTTTGCAGATTCGGCGATTGGAAAAGCCGGTGATTGCTGCCATTAACGGACCATGCGCTGGGGCTTCGCTTGGCATTGCCTTGGCTTGCGACTTGCGCTTAGCGGCAGATTCCGCCCGTTTTGTGGTTGGCTTTACCGGCATTGGTCTAGTACCTGATTCAGGTGTTTCGCTATTGCTGCCAGTCTTAATTGGCTTGACACGCGCAACGGAATTCACCTTCAGTAATCAGCCGATTTCTGCGCAAAAAGCGCTAGAATGGGGCCTGGTCAACCGCGTTGTTCCGCTAGATACTTTGATGATGGAGACCCAACAATTGGCTGCGCAGCTGGCTGCTGGGCCAAGCGGTGCGCTGGGACTATCAAAGCGCCTGTTCAACCGCGCCGTGTTACCTGCGCTAGAGGAAATTCTCGATTACGAAGCACATCTTCAGGAAATTGCTGGCAGAAGCGCAGAACACCGTGAAGGTGTGGCGGCGTTTTTAGAAAAACGAGCGCCCAAATTTTAGCGGGTGCTCTTTGCTCTGCGGTCTTTCTTTTCCCATCAAGTCTGTCCTCTCAATCCTTTAAGTTTTCAAACCACACATGACCTACGAACCTGTCATTGGCCTGGAAGTTCATATCGAATTACAGACCCAATCCAAAATGTTTTGTGCTTGTCCGGTGGTTGATTCGGTCTCCGCTCCGCCGAACACGGCGGTTTGCCCAATCTGTGCCGGACACCCTGGTACGTTGCCGGTGGTCAACCGACAAGCGGTTGAATATGCCTTGCGTGTGGCAATGGCGCTTGAATGTTCCATTAACCCGGTGAGTGTATTTGCGCGTAAGAATTATTTTTATCCTGATATTCCCAAAGGGTATCAAATTTCGCAATATGAACAGCCGTTGGCTGTGAACGGCAGAATCGTCATCGAGACCGCTGAGGGTGAGAAAGCGATTCGCATTCGGCGCGTACACTTGGAAGAAGATACCGGCAAGTTAACCCATGTCAGTGCGGATTTCGCAGCGGACGGGGAAACGGATAAACGGACAACCGGAGAATCCGAAAAAGGGTATAGCCTGTTAGATTTGAATCGAGCGGGAGTCCCGTTGCTAGAAATCGTCACGGAGCCGGACTTCCATTCTGCGGAAGAAGTGCGCTCGTATGCGGAACGACTACGTGCGCTGGTCCGTTACCTGGGTGTGAACAGCGGTGACCTGGAAAAAGGCGTGATGCGCATTGAGCCCAACATTTCAGTGCGAAAACGAGGGGCAAGCGAATTAGGCACCAAAGTCGAAATCAAGAATCTGAACAGCTTTCGGGCGCTAGAGCGCGGCGTGGCCTACGAAATCAAACGGCACATCGCTATCTTGGAAGCGGGCGGTAAAGTGGCGCAAGAAACCGTCGGTTGGGACGAAGCCCGCCAAGCAACCTTTAGCCAGCGCAGCAAAGAAGATGCGCATGATTATCGCTACTTCCCAGAACCGGACTTGCCTCCACTTGTGGTCAGCCCAGATTGGCAAGAGGCTGTGCGTGAACAACTGCCGGAATTGCCCTGGCAGGTCTATCGGCGGTTTGTGGACCAGTATGGTCTAACGCGAGCTGAAGCCTGGGGGTTGGCAGCTGAGCGTGCTGCGGCGCAATATTTTGACGCAGTGCTGCAGGCGACTACGGCGGGCATACGCACCGTGTATGCCTGGGTGATGGGAGAACTCTTATCTCTTCTCAATGCGGCTGGGCGGAATTTCGACCTCTCGCCGGTGCCTGCGAGAGAACTGGCGGCCTTGCTCAACTTAATCGCCGATGGCAAAGTTAACCAGACAACCGCTAAGGCAGTGCTAGCCGAAATGTTTAAGAGTGGTCAATCGGCAGCAAGTATTGTGACAGAACAAGGATTAAGCCAAGTTTCGGATGTCGATTTAATTGCACGGTTGGTTTCGGAGACGCTCACCGAAAACCCAGCCGAAGTGACCAGTTACCGTGCCGGCAAAGTCACCGTTGCCAACTGGTTGTTTGGGCAGGTGATGCGCAAAGCGGGCGGACGTGCCAATCCCCAGTTGGTGCGCGCTGAGTTAGAGCGGCAATTGGCTTGCTCAGGCTGACACTTTTCTGATTGACCGAAGGACCGTATTTCCGTAAAATAATCAATATGAATGTCATTGTTGAATTTTCAATTGTCCCGATTGGTGTGGGCGTGTCGCTCTCAGAATACGTGGCTGCTTGTGAAAGGATTCTGGCGCAATCGGGGCTAAATTATGAGCTGCACGCCAACGGAACGAATGTAGAAGGCGATTGGGATGCCGTTTTCGGTGTCATTCGCCAATGCCATGAGACCCTGCATCAGATGGGTGCGCCGCGTCTGTACACGGTGATCAAGCTGGGTACGCGGACCGATAAGCCTCAGCGCATGGCTGATAAAGTTGCCAGCGTGAAGGCCAAATTACAATCGGCAGATTCCTGAATTTGACCAGAAAGACAGTGCCTTGAATCTGAAACAGAATTGGCCGGTTCTCTCTTTTGTCACGCTCAGCCTAGTTGTGCTGGCTGGGGTGACAGCCGTCTATGTTGCACACTTTGGGGAAAGCAATCCTATCGAGACCGAGACCAATCTGCTGACTTCAGTCTATGCGCTCGTGGCGACCTGGATGGCGCTCTCTGTCTGGACTTTGCTGCGAGGAAACGACTCGCAACGCGGCGAGTGGGCCTTTCTGAGCGTTGGCATTGGCTTATGGACCATGGCGGAACTGCTTTGGACTTTTCTTGCCTACATGCTGCAAGAAACACCTTATCCATCTGTCGCAGATGCTTTTTGGGTGCCAGGCTATGCGATGGTCGTTGTTTTTGCGTTTATGCGTTATCGTGCGCTCCGGGTTCGTTGGAATTCAAAAAAAACCCAGGTATTACTGGCCGTTTTCGCGGCTTTTTTTGTATTGGTTGTCATTTTTGTTATTTTGCCCATGCTCTTGCCAGGTCAATTCGACGCTCCATTGACTTTGCTGCTGAACATCTTCTATCCGGTAGCCGATTTGTTGGTCTTATTTAGTGCGCTCTTAATGGCGCTTTCATTTGCAGGTGGGAGATTTTCTGCCCCTTGGGCTGTGTTGGCCGTTGGTTTGGCGACGCTCTCTTTATCAGATATTTTGTTTATTTATGCAGATTGGAATGGTTTGTACATGGCAGAAGGTAATTTGACTCCATTGACTGCAATTGTGGATATTGGGAACTTATCTGCTTATGTGTTGCTTGCCTTGGGCATGTTGCTGCACCAACGATTGTTATCAGGAAACCTAACCAGAGAACTGGCTGTATCCTCTGCAATTCGTAAAGCACCGCAACGCCAGAACGCGATGGTCTTTATTGACAGTAGCGACCGAGTTGTTTTTGCGAATCACAATTTGCCCCAATTGTTTTGGAATAAACAAAGCAACCTGGTAGGAAAGCCACTGGGCGAAGTGTTGCAGCTTTCTCCTGCGGATGCGCAATCCATCTTCCATGAATTGCATCGTTCCCGCAAGGGGAGCATGGAAAAATACATTGCGCTCTATCCAAAAAACGGCAACCTTATGTCTGGTTGGTTACGTATTCAGGCCAATTTTAATGACTTGCGTGAATACACCGGTGCAGATATTACTTGTGAGATGGAATGGCAAAGCAATTCAGACCTAGAGGCAAAAGCGTCTGCACAAACAGTTTATGCACCCTATACGCTTGTTTTTCCTTCGCGAGAAGAGAAACTACTCCTTGATTATTTTAGCCAACGGGTTTGTTTTCTCTATCAGACGATTGCTCAAATGGGTGGCGCTACGGTTGTTGAGGCCTTCAAAACGCTGTTTCGCTCTGTAACGCAAAAGGAAAATTGTATTTTCTCGTTGCAGGATGACTCCATGGTTGTGGAAGCAATTCCACCGCAACCGACAGCATATCGTACCATGCTGGTTGCCTTGACGAATTACGCCCGTGATATGCTCTCGGTGGATGTTGTTACTGCTCTTACGCGCCGCGTGGATGAGATGACAGAGAAAGATGTGTTGGTGGTGGCCGAGAAATTTGGGTTGAGAAGTTAATATAGGGGTCGAGGCACTGGCATCCAAGCAAACATTTGGAACAGGTAGTGTGATGCTGAACAAAACCAACGAGCGCATAAATTTCTAGCACATCCATCACCCGCCCGAGCAATAGTTCGCGCGGGTGATTTGTTCGCTCCCCGCGGCGGACTTTCTCATACTGACCGGGAAGATATTGGCTGAGAAGTGCCAGCGGGAGGGGCCGCTCGCCTAAATTTTCCATCAGCTGCCGAACGGCCGATTGCGCGGCCGGGGTGTTCCAGTAATAGCGAATGCGGTCGCTGAAACTGTAGGCGCGGGCAAATTGTTGGGCCTGGGCATCGCCGCTGTAGTGTTTTTGCCAGTGAACAGGGTTGGCGAGCATTTCGGCTTCCAACGTTTCGCGCAGGCGGGAGGGCGGCTGCGCACCGAGCGCAATTTCAATGTCTTCCAGGGCAAACAGCGCTTCACGCAGGGCAAAGGTCAGGGCGGGGCCCACCTTGAGGATGGCGAAATGGTCACGGACCAGGGCGCGCAGCGCGGCGGGTGTCTGGTAATCGGTGGAGTGGGCTTCGTATACCAGGCCGGGGACAGTCTCAATGAAGCGGGCCAGCGGCGCGGCGGCGAGGGGGTCGTACGCGTGGATGGTCTCAGCGCCAAATTCGATGCCCGGCTGGACGACCAGGGCGATGACCCGCTCCCAGGCCGAATCTAGCCCTCGGGCGAGGAAGGCGCGGCGGGTGAGTTCCAACGTTTGGGCGGCGTCTGCGGGGCGGGTGAGCGAGGCAGCAGCCTCCCCCGCTTTGGCGCCCCCGGCCGCAGGGACTTCGGAGCCGATGACGTAGCGAATGCCCTCCCCCCCAGCCCCTTTCCCTAGAGGAGCGGGGAGCGCAGATTCGGCGGCCAGGGCCAGTTCGGCGGCACGCTGGGCGATAATTTCCGGCGAGAGCCAGGGTTCGCCGCCGAGCGGCATGGAGCAATCCAGATGGATTTTGGTGAAGCCAGCCTGGACGTAGGCGCGGACAAGGGCTTTGGCTTTTTCCATCGCTTGCTGCGGCGGTTCATCCGCCCAGGGGAGCGGGCCGAGATGGTCACCGCCCAAAATCAGATTTTGGCGGGGAAAGCCTATCGTATCGGCCAGTTCCAGCACGAAGCGTAGGAAATCTGCCGGGGTTTGGCCAGTGTAGCCGCCAAATTGATTGACCTGGTTGCAGGTGGCTTCAAGCAGCACCGGCTTGCCATGCGCCAATCCGCTCCGCAGGGCGGCTTCAATCACCAGCGGGTGCGCTGAGCAGACCGAAGTCAACCCAAGTGGCGGGCCAAAGTGGTGAGAGGCGGCGAGATAATCCAGGTAGTGCATGGGGCAATTAGCGCAAATAGGCCATGGCTTGTTCTAAAGTGGGCTGTGCCGCTGTGCCGCCGGCGGCCTGGGTGGAGAGCGCGCCGCAGACTGCCGCCAGGCGTAGGGATGGTTCGAGCGGCCAATCGTGGAGATACCCGCAGAGGAAACCGGCGTTGAAACTATCGCCCGCGCCTACCGTGTCCACCACGTTCACAGGAATGGAGGCCGTTCTGATGGTTTGACCACTCCTCACCCCCAGCGCTCCTGCCGCTCCCAATTTGATAACCAGCGTTTCAACCCGCGTCGCTAACTTTTCCGCCGCGCTTTCAACATCTGCCTCCCTGGCCAGGGAGCAGGCTTCGGCTTCGTTTGGCAAGAAGACGTTGACAAGCGGGAGCAGGTCGAATACGCCCTGCCACCGTTCGGAGGGGTCGTAGTTGGTATCGAGCGAGGTGGTGAGGCCGAGGGCGCGGGCGCGTTCCAAGAGCCGGGGCAGGCCAGGGCGCAGGGAATCTTGCAGGAAGTAGGAGGCCACGTGCAGGTGACGGGCTTGACTCAGCAAACTATCGGGGATGTCTTGTGCTGAGAGCGCAGGAATCAGGCCCAGGTGAGTCAGAATCGCGCGGTCAACGCCCCGGTTGAGAATCACGCTCAAGCCGGTGTTGCCGTTTGGGACGCGAATCACGTTGTCCACCTCCACCCCGCGCTTCGACATTTCCTCCAGCATGAAGCGCCCCAATACGTCCTCGCCGCATTTGCCGATGAAGGCCACCTTTAGCCCCAACCGCGCCGCGCCGCAGGCGGTGATGACGGAGGACGAGCCAATCGTCAGAGCGGCAGATTGGACCAGTTTTTCGACCTGCCCAAAGGCGGGTTCGACATCACCGGAGAGGATGAGGTCGGGGTTGATTTCGCCGGGGATGAGTAAGTCGAATGGTCGCATAGTCGGATGGTCGAAAGTCGAACGTCAGTAGGTTTTGTACCAGTCGAAGGGGGCTTCGGCAGTGTAGAAATCGGTGTAGGGCCGAGCGAGTGCCTGGCAGAGAGCGTTCAGGCGGATGAGACGTTCGCGGGCGGTGGAACGGAGAAAATCAAGCCGCGCTTGGCCTTCCAGAGGAACGGCTTCTTGCCACACGGCGCGCCCAACGGCGATTCCGCTGGCTCCGGCCTGGCAGGCGGCAATGACCTGCTTCAGGTACAGGTCGAAGGACACGGCGGCGGAGAGGACAATCCAGGGGACGCGGCTGGCAGCGTTCAGGTCGGCGCAGGTGGCCGGCCAATCTTGTTCCGGGCTATCGCTGGCGAGGGGGAATTCGGCTTTGAGAACATCTAAGCCGGGTATGGCGGTCAGGCGGCGGGCGGTTTCGACCACCACGTAGCGTTTTTCGTCGCTGGAGAGTTTGGCTGCGCTGAGCGAATAGGAGAGCGGTTCGAGCATCAGGCCGAGGTCGTATTTCAGGCATTCCGCCGCGATGTGGGCGGTGAAGGCTTCGGTCTCGGCGGCGGTGGGCGAATCGGGATGGTAGTAGACGAGCAGCTTAATCATACTGGCGCCCATCCGTTTGGCCTTTTCCACGCTCCAGCCGGGGATGATTTGGGCGCGGCGGGCGGTGGCTTCGCCGGTGTAGCCGGTCGATTCCACTGCGACGACAAACGCTTTCTCCCCGGGCAGTTTTCCAGCGGCGATGGCTTGGGCGGCAGAAACTTCCGGGTCGAGCAGGACGCAGGTGGCGTAGGGGGCGAGTTCAGCGGTTACATCCAGTTTGAAGCGGCTGAGTTCGGCGTCATCCACAAAGCGCGGGTTGGCTTTGCGCAGATTCTGGCGATGGTCGAGCGCCAGGCAGGTGAAGGTCCCGCGCGGGGAGGCGCAGCTTTGCAGTCCGCGCAGTTTTCCGATGGGGAGGGTGCGAGTGTCAGGGGTCATGTGTCAGGTTCCAGGTGTTGGAATTTGGAGCTTGCCCGTTCACAAAAAGCGCAGAGTTATTCGCAGGTTTCAAGCCAGGCGTCCAGGTCGCGTTTTTTGAGGATTGTGCTAAAGCCCAGCGCTTTCGATTGGCGGCAAAAGGCGGCAAAGTCGCCGGGCAGGTCGGTGTATTCGGCGGCAAAGACGGGTTTATGGGCGGCGATGTAAGGCTGCATGGCCTCGGCCCAGCCGTAGTAAAAAGCGTCTTCGGTGATGGCGAAGTCATAGACATCTACCAGGTCGGCCACCATATCGGGCGCGTTTTTCTGACCGATGGCCAGGCCGCGTTGGTGGGCCTGCTCGGCCAGCCAGAGAGCGTATTGCAACTGGTCGGCGTAGGTGAGCGGGAAACCGGTGTCGTTATCCCAGATTTGCATGTTATCCGGTTCAACTCCGTCGAAGCCTTTGGCGGCGCACCGGTCGAGACGGGCCAGCATGATGGGGGCCAGCAGGTCAATGCGGCGGATGTCGAGCCACTTCTCGCCCGGCCAGCCTTCGTAGTCTTTGCCCAGCACTTCGGGGGGAAATTGTTCGGCGTCGGGTCGCCAGTCTTCCCACGAGCCGACCGAGATGTAGCAGATGGCCTTTTTGCCTTTGGCATGGAGTTCGTCTATGATGGCCTGGTCAACGTAGAGGTCAACGTCGAAGACATCGGCATCAATGGAGGTGTCAATATCATCATTGCCAAGTTGCCATTGCCAGGTCAGGCCGGGGGCGGGACGCCACCAGGAGGTATTAGGTGATGAGGTGTCAGGTGTCAGGTTAGAAGTTGCAGGTTGCGTGTCAGTAGGCACGAGCGCTGGAGTCGCCGTCAAAACGGGAGCAGGTTCGGGGGAGGAAGAGGCGGGGGCGCATCCGAGAAGCAGGAAAAACATCAGAAGCAGGACAGGCTGAAATCTTGACCTACACGGCATGATGTTTGAACTGCGGCAGGTAATTTTTGTGGACGGCAAAAAGTTCATTGGTCATCTCCCGGATTTCGGCCAGTGAGAGGACGGATGCAGTGAGCGGGTCGTGGCAAATGGCACGGTAAACGAGAGTCGGGTCGCCAGCGAGGGATGCCTGAATCGCCAACTCTTCGATGCCGCTGGAAAGTTGAGTCAACAGGGCGCACTCAGGCGGCAACGCGCCGACATGAATGGGATGGAAGCCGGCTTTGTCTACATAGACCGGCACTTCGACGCAGGCGCCCTGCGGCAGGTTGGTGATGAGGTGCGTGTTGCGGACGTTGCCGTTGAACTTGAACGGTTCGCCGCCCTTGAGAGCGTTGATGATATAGGCGGCGTACTCGTGGCCACGCTGCAAGTCTTCGGGCGTGAGCGGGCGCGCCAGCCGTTCCTTGACCTGGTCTTTCCAGGTGGCTTCGTTATGCTGGTATTCTTTGAGGATGTAGGCGTACTCGCCGGGATTCCAGTTCGTGCCGTGGGTGCAGTATTTCTCGATGAGGTCGGGGCGTTTGCGGAACCACCAGTTGTACTCGGAGTTGTGGCCGCTCGATTCGGTGACGTATTTGCCCAGCGCCAGAAACATCTCATTGCGCACCGGCTCAGCGTTGTAGATTTCGGGGCGGGTGGTGACGGCTTCGTAAATGAGCGGATACGCGTCGCGGCCGCGCCATTTGAATTCGAGATACCAGGCTTGGTGGTTGATTCCGGCGCAGAGGTAATCCACTTCCTCATACGGCGCGCCAATCCACTCGGCGAGCATCATGGCCGTTCCCTGCACCGAGTGGCACAGGCCGGTGACCGTGATGAAGGACTGCTTTTGAATGGCCGAGACGAGCATGGCCATCGGATTGGTGTAGTTGAGTAGGACGGCTTCGGGGCAGTATTTTTCCATGTCGCGGACGATGTCCATCATCGGGTTGATGGTGCGCAAGAAGCGGAAGATGCCGCTGGGGCCGCGCGTGTCGCCGACGTTGATGTCCACGCCGTATTTCTTGGGGATTTCGATGTCGTGCCGCCAAACTTCGGTGCTGCCCGCCAGGATGGTGGTGAGGACCACATCTGCGCCTTGGAGCGCCTCGGCGCGGTCGAGTGTGGCCGAGACGGTGGCCGGACGCTTGCCGGCGGCGATGAGTTTCTCCACGCCCACTTTGGCCCATTCGAGCCGCTCCGGGTTGATGTCCATCAGGGCGATGTGGGCGTCTTCGAGCAGCGGGAAGGTGAGAATATCGCGCACGAGTTCGTGGGTGAAGCCGAGCGACCCGGCGCCGATGAAGGTGATTTTGGTCATTTTGTCTCCTGGTCTAATGGTCAAAAGTCGAATAGCTTGGTCTTAGCGTTTCACGCCGCTCAGGGCAACCCCTTCGATGAACTGCTTTTGGGCGATGAAGAAGATGACGAGCAACGGCAAGATGGACAGGAACGCGCCTGCCATCAGGACGGTGAACTTGCCGCCCATCTGGAGTTGCTGCTGGAAGAACGCCAGCCCCACCGTGAGAGTGGTCTTCTGCATGTCGGTTGGAAGGTATACCAGCGGATGCAGCAGGTCGTTCCAGGCATCCTTGAAGACAAAGATGGACAACGCCGCCACCGCCGGTTTGGAAAGCGGCAGGTAAATGCGCCAGAAAATGTCGAAGAGCGAAGCGCCGTCCATGCGGGCCGCATCCACCAGGTCGCGCGGGATGGTGAGGAAATACTGCCGCAGGAGAAAAGTCCCAAAGGCGCCGCCCCAAAAGGCGGGAACGATGAGCGGCAGTTGCGTCCCAATCCAGCCGAGGTATTTGAAGATGATGAAGTTGGGAATGAGCGAGACCTGCGGCGGAATCATCAACGTAGCAACCAGGAGCGCGAAGAGGAAGTCACGCCCTTTGAATTTGACGATGGCAAAGGCGAAGGCGGCCATGGCGCAGGTCAAGACCTGACCGATGACCGCCAGGATGGACAGCTTGAAACTGTTGACCGTCAGATAGAGAAAAGCCTGATTGGGCAAGTCCTCGAAGAGGTCGAAATAGTTTTGTAGGGTAAACGGGTTGGGGATGATGTTGCGCGAAAATTGCTCGGCCGGGACGCGGAAGGAAACCGAAATCATCCACAGAAACGGGACGAGCATGGTCAATGCGCCGAAGAGCAGCACAGCATAGGCGAGGACATCCAGCAGGGTTTTGTAGAGAGATTTGCTCATTGCCGGCTCCTATTCGTACACCACATACCTGCGTTCCCACCAGAACATGATGCCCATGAACACCGCCACCAGCAAGGCAAGTTGAATGGCTTGCGCGCTGGCGTCGCCCATGCGGAAGAAGTGAAAGGCGTTGCGATAAATGGAATAGACCGCCACCGGGACGGAACTATCGCCCTGTCCGCGCCGCGTCAGCATATAGATGTAATCGTAGGCTTGAAAGGCATTGATGGCCGAAATCAACGTCTGGAAGAAAATGCTCGGCGTCACCAACGGCAGCGTGACCTTGAAAAACTGCTGGAACTCGTTGGCTCCGTCCAACGAGGCGGCTTCGTAGTAATCGCGTGGGATGGCGGTGAGACCTGCCAGGAAGATAATCATTCCCTCGCCCACCGCGCCCCACACATTGACGATGACCACCGACAGCATGGCGTTGTCGGTGCAGAGCCAGCACACCGGCGCAAAGCCTAGCGATTCCAACAGGAAGTTGAGGATGCCGGTCTCTTTGCCGTAAATCATGTTCCAGACCAGGGCAGTGGCAACTGCCGAGGTCACGGTCGGCAGGAAGTAGACGGTGCGGAAGAAACCCACGCCGTAAATCTTGCGGTTGAGCAGAACCGCTAGCAGCAGGGAAATGACCACTACGCTCGGCACATACAACGCCGAGAACTTCAACGTGTTGACAAAGGCCTCGATATAGTCCTTGTTCTGGAACAACTGGATGTAATTTTCCGCGCCCGCCCATTGGGGAGAATTAATCAAGTCCCAGTTAAACAGGCTCAGCGCCAACGTCGCCAGCAGGGAGCCAACCGTGCCAAAGATCAAGCCAATGAGGGTGGGGGCCAGCATCAGCCACAGCCAGAGTTTTTCACGCCCCAGAGGTTTCAGTCCGTAGTCCATAGGCGCTCCGGCCCTCACCCCTCGCCCTTAGGGCGAGGGGTGAGGGAAATGCTATTTATTCTTCGCCAGCACTTCGTCTGCGGCGGCAATCACTTCGTCGAGGGTGGCGTTCAATTCCGCTTCGCCATCGAAGACAGGAATTAGGCCGTCGCCGACCACGCCCGCCCATTCTTCATAGCCTTTGAAGACCGGCTTCATGCGCGCAAAGGCAAGCGAATCCAAGAAAACCCGTTGGTTCAGGTCGCCAGGCTGTTTGAGATAAGCATCGCTTTCGGCCACCGACTTCAAGACCGGAATGGCAAAGCCCAATTCGGCCAGTCTCTTCTGCCCCGCTTCGCTCAGCGCAAACTTGATAAAAGCAAACGCTGCATCGGGGTGCTTGGATTGCTTCGAGATGACAAAGCCAGCACTGTTGATGCTGGTAGCCCGTCCGGCGGGACCTTTGGGCATCGGGGCAACATCGAATTTGATGCCCGACTGCACATAGCCTGGCACCGCCCAGTGGCCGATGGTGGTCATGGCTGCCATCCCCGCCTGGAACAGGTCGAGGCCGAATTCGCCCGCGGTCGTCGGGGTGGGCGTCACGCCCTCCTTATACAGACTGTCAATGAACGCCCAGGCCTCGCGCGCCCCACCTTCACCAATCAGGGTCTTGGTGTGGTCGGCGCTGATGATGTCGCCGCCATACGCCCAAATGGCTTCGCTCCACAGCAACTCCATGTCCCAGGTATCCGACCAGAAGCCATATTGGTCAATCTTGCCGTCATTGTCCTTGTCCAGCGTCAGTTTCTTGGCGGCCGCCAGCAGGTCGTCATACGTCCAGTCTTCCGTCGGGTAGGCCACGCCCGCGGCGTCGAACATGTCCTTGTTGTAGAACAGCACGATGGTCTGGAAATCGCGCGGCAGGCCGTAATAGCCGTCTGGAGTTTTGTAGGCGGTCAGAGTTTGCGGATAGAAGCCATCCAAGAAGCCGGGATTGGCGTCAATGTACGGCTGAACGTTCAGCAACGCCCCGCGGCTCTGCCAATCCAGATACAACGGCGCATCCATGGCAAACACATCGGGCGGCGTGCCGCCGGCGGTCAGCGTGTTCAACTTGGTCCAATACGAATCCCAATCCGAGACATCCACCTTCACGGTGATGTTCGGATTGGCCTTGTGGAAGTCATCCACCACCGCCTGCCAGACCGCCAGTTCCTCCGGCGCGCCCCACATGGTAAAGGTGATTTCCACGGGACCCGTCTCGGCGGCAGGTTTCGCTCCCCCGCCGCAAGCCGCCAACAACAGGCTGGCAACGACAAGAACGAACATGAGCTTTTTCATTTTCTACTCCTTTTCTTGGACAGCCGCGACACCACGCTCCCGCGCGTGCCAGACAGGGAACACGGCTGTCAGGTTGGACGCACCCCGCCGCTCGTCAATCTCTCAAAGTTCCAAATTTACCACTGCCGTCAAATGCTTTGGCCGGTCGGGATTCAATCCCTTGGCCAGCGACCGATAAAACGCCATGAGTTGCAAAACCGGGAGATAGAGAACATTGCGCGCGTTTTCTGGGATTCCCGATTCGAAAGAGATTTTTGCCTCGGTCTCGGCCAGGGCGAGAACCCGCCCACCTTTGGCCTGCATTTCGTTTAAGACGGCCTGTTCGTGGCTGAAGTTTTTCTCCGAGACCAGCCCCACGATGACCGCGTTTTCGTTGACCATGCTCATCGGTCCGTGCCGGAATTCCAAAAAGTGGAAGGGTTCGCTGTGGGTCAGAGTCATCTCTTTCATCTTGAGATTGGCCTCGCAGGCTAGCCCATAGCGCGCTCCGCTGCCCAGGAAGTAAAAACGGTCGAAGCCCAGGTTCTCGCCAAACTCACGCGCCAGCGGCTCGTGCTTGGTGAGGAGTTTATTGCCGGCGTCTGGAAGTTTGCTCATCTCCCTGCGCAGGTTTTCTGCTCCAGCAGCGAGCATGGTCAGCGCTGTGGCTGCTACATACATCGAGGCAAAGGAGCGGGTTTGCGCCACACTCTGCTCCTGACCTTTTTCGATGACCAGGGATAGGTCGGCCAAGCCGGCCAGCGGCTGGTCGGCGTAGTTGGTGATGGCAATCACCGGGCCAGAATTCTGCTTTTTGAACTGCTCTACCGCGCGGACGGTTTCCGTGGTCGAACCAGAACGGCTGACTGCGACCAGCAGCGTTTTGTGGGACAGGCTTTCAGCCTGTCCACGCAGGTTGAAAACCTGCGCCACAGCCGTTTCGGGACCTAACAACAACTCCCCGCCCGGCACAGCTCGCGCCGGTCGTCTGGTCATTTGCTGAAAGAGCGCCGCCGCCGCCAGTGAGAGATAATACGTGGAGCCGCAACCGGTGAATACGACCTGGTCGTAGTCTGCGGAAAAGATTCGTTGCAGGCTGGCTCGATTCTGTTCAACCGCCCGGAGTGCGTCTTCCCAGGCTTGGGGCTGGGATTGAATTTCGTTGTAGGTGTGGTAGTTTTGAAGTCTCATAATTTCTGGTCGCTGAACATTGACGGCGATTCACTGAATCCAAGCACCTTCTCCGCGTTCTTGCGATACACTTTTTCCAGCACCTCGTCCGGCAGGTACAGGCCGCAAACGTGCCAGCGTCCCTGCGCGGGGATTTCGCTTAGGCTGTAGTTGAAGTATTCGTCGTCGCTTTCCAGAAAGCGGTAAGCCAGGCGGTAGGCTTCGGGGTCAGGGCCCATATCCGAACCGAACAGGATTCGGTCTTGATAGCGGATAAAAAATCGCCGGGCGGTGTAGGGTTGTCGCCCCAGTTCGCCCAAGCGGGCCGAGATGTCAATGTAATAGTTGGGGCAGGAATCGAGCATCTCCCCGACCCAGGCCAGGTTCTCGGCGTAACAACCCACGTGCGCGCCGATGAAGGTCGTTGAGGGATGGCGGGTGACAAGAAGTTTGAAATCATTCAAAATTTGGAGAAACGGTGGAAAGGGCGGGCTGGTGAAGGCCCAATCGGGGTGCTGGCCGAGTTCCTCCCAGCGTTCATTGGTCTCGTCAATCGGGTCGAAGAAGGCCACCGGGTCGGCAACATGCACCAAGACGGGCAGCCCCAGCCGGCCGGCGGTCTCCCAAAGCGGGTCGAGACGCGCGTCATTCACCCGCACTAGTTCGCCATGCTGGTCGCGGACGTGCAATCCGAAGGGCTTCCAGATTTTGAGCCCCTGCGCGCCCCAGGCCTTTTGCGCTTCCAGCCGCCGGGCGGCGTATTCGGGAAAGGCATCGCCCAGTTCTGGCCACCGGCTCCAATCCACGCCGCCGAAAACGCGGAATTTCTCCGGCGCTTTGGCTTTGAAATGGTCGAGGTGCGCCTGCAGGATGTCCTCGCCCCAGCCGCCATCCAAGTCCACATAGCCGATAACCCCGGCTTCGTCCAACTGGTCGAGCAGTGCAGAGAGCGGTTTCTTGTCCCAGCCGCCACCGAAGGGTTCACCGAGGTGGTTGTGCGCGTCAATGACCGGAAAGCGCGGTTTTTCGATACGGGTGGTTTTGGTCACAAGTTGGGAACGGGGGCGGAAGTGTTGGAGTAGCATGGTAGTTTGTGAGCAAGGGCGCTTCAGGCAACGGTGACGGCAATGCCCATTTCGCGCAGGGCGGCAAGGATTTCGGATGGGGTTTGGGAATCGGTGACCAGGTGGTGAATGCTCGCAACGGGCGCTACGAAAGCCGGGGAGACGGTCTCGAATTTGGTATGGTCGGCGACCAGAATGACCTGACGGCCAATCTTGAGAATGGCGCGGTCGGTGAGCGTTTCGGGCAGGTAATCGCTGGTGAGGCCGTGTTGCAGGCTAAAGGCATGCACGCCCAAGATGACCTTGTCGGCGCGCAGTTCGGCAATGGCTTGCTCGGCGATATGCCCCACAAAAGAGAGTTCACTTTGACGCAACAGGCCGCCAATGCCAACCAGACTGATTCCGGGCAGCCCGGCCAGGGTGTTCATGACCGGCAGGGAGTTGGTGATGACGGTCAGATTTTGGCGGGCGCGCAGGTGGCGGGCTACCTCCAGGGTGGTGGTGCCGGAGGCAATGAAAACCGTCTCACCATCTTCGACTAGGGCAGCGGCGGCCTGCCCAATGCGCTGTTTTTCAAAGAATTGCTCCCGTTCACGCTGCAGGAGCGGCGCTTCGGGCCGCGCTTGTTTGACGGGCAGCGCGCCGCCATGTACGCGCTGAACTTTGCCCTGCTCGGCCAGCGCTTCCAGGTCGCGCCGGGCGGTGGCTTCGCTCACTTTGAACTGTTCGACAATTTCGGCCACGCTCAAGCGCCCCTGGCGCAGGAGCAGGCTGAGGATGTTGTTCTGGCGTTCTTCGGAAGAGAGATATTCGCTCATTTTCGCTCAATTTCAATCATTTTCAATCATTATTTTAGCGTGTTTTTGATTGATGTCAAGCAGGAGTTCTGCCGGAGAGCAAACCTGGGGAAACAGTTACACGATTTGCGCTGGGTTTTGGAAGTTATATAATGAATTCAGGCAGTGTACTGGGTGTTAAATCAGACCAGAAAGGAGGTGACACCTATGTTGTTCTTTCTCAGAGAACGAGGCCAGGGGATGGTGGAATACGGCATGATTCTTGTTTTGGTTGCAGTTGTCGTTGTTATTGCTTTAACCGCCATGGGCCCGCTCGTGAGAAACATGTTCAGTACGATTAACGCCAGTTTGTAAGCACGCCCTGCCCGTGAACCCAGTCACGGGCTTTTTTATTTCGCGCGCTGGCTTTTCATCTGACCAAGCCATTGCGGGGACGGCTGCCGTGCAATGCGTTGAAAACATCGTTTGTGCAAAGGAAAAAACATCATGTAAAATAAGCATATCCTATCCCCGGAGCAATTATGGCAATTGACCTGAAAGGCAAAGTGGTACTCATCACCGGCGCATCCTCTGGCTTTGGCGAAGACGCCGCCAAATTATTTGCCAAAGAAGGTGCTTCTGTTGTTCTGGCTGCGCGCCGCATTGAGCGAATGCAAGCGGAAGTGGCGCGCATTCAGGCGCAAGGCGGCGAGGCAATGGCTACCCCGGTAGATGTGGCCAACCGCGCCGACATCGAGAACATGGTCAAGAGCGTGCTGGAAAACTATGGGCGCATTGACATCCTCTTCAACAATGCCGGTTTTGGGCGGCTTGATTGGCTCGAAAACCTGACCCCCGAACGGGACATCGAAACCCAAATCGCCGTCAACCTGACCGGTCTCATCGAAGTCACCCGCGCCGTGCTGCCCTTCATGATTGCTCAGCGCTCTGGGCATATTATCAATATGTCCTCGGTGGCGGGTTGGATAGGGATACCGATGTACTCCATCTATTCGGCCACCAAATTTGGCGTGCGGGGCTTTACCGATTCGCTGCGGCGCGAAGTGGCGGCGTATGGAATTCACGTCAGCGGCATTTACCCTGGCCCGGCGGCCACCGAATTCGGTCAGCACACCGGGCAAAAAGACCTGGGCTTGTTCCAAAAGCCCTCGTGGGTTACGATGTCGTCCGAATATGTCGCCCGCCAGGTGGTGGAAGTTGCCAAACGCCCCCGCCGCCGTCTCATCCTGCCCTGGTGGATTCGCCCCGTCGTATGGGCTGACGACCGCCTGCCCTGGCTGGTGGATTGGATCATGAAGATTGCCTTTCCTAGAACATAATCCCCTGACTTTTACATCTCCTCGCTCAAATCTGGAAACCCTGCCCATGACTCTTTCACCGCAACGCATCGCCCGCTTAAACGACCTGCTAAGCGCCCACGACTTGGACGCTGTGGCCATCAACCCCGGCCCTTTGCTGACCTACCTGACCGGTTTGCGTTTTCATCTGATGGAACGCCCGGTGGTTTTGGTGGTTTCGCCTGGCAAAGAACCGGCTTTTATCCTGCCAGAATTAGAAATGGCCAAGGTGAGCACGCTTCCCTATCCCGTTCATGCCTTCTCATATGGCGAAACGCCCGAAATCTGGCCGCAAGTCTTTCGCAAGGCCTTGCACAGCCTGGATTTGTTCGGGCGCACCATCGGCGTTGAACCGCGCGCCTTACGCGTATTGGAACTGCGCTTGTTGGAATATGGCGCGCCGGGGGCGCACATCGTTTCTGCCGAAGAAGCGCTGGCAACTTTGCGCATTCGCAAAGACGCCGATGAGATTGAAAAAATGCGCCAGGCGGTGAAAATTGCGCAAGACGCGCTCGAAGCCACGCTGCCGTTGGTCAAAATCGGCATGAGCGAACGGGAACTTGCCAACGAACTGGTCATCCAACTCTTGCGGCACGGCTCAGAGCCAGAAATGCCCTTCTCCCCGATTGTGTGTGCAGGCCCCAACAGCGCCAATCCCCATGCTTCACCGAGCGAGCGTAAAATTCAAGCCGGCGATTTGCTCTTGTTCGATTGGGGCGCAACCTACGAGGGTTACATTTCTGACCTGACGCGCACCTTTGCCGTCGGTGAGATTGACCCCAAACTGGAACAGATTCACAAAATCGTTCAGGAAGCCAACGCCGCCGGGCGCGCCGCCGGGAAACCGGGCGTCCCTTGCGCCGAGGTGGATAAAGCCGCCCGCGAAGTCATCGAACAAGCCGGTTATGGCGCGTACTTTACGCACCGCACCGGACACGGCATTGGCATGGAAGGCCACGAGGAACCCTACATGCGCGGCGACAATATGAAATTGCTCGAACCGGGCATGTGTTACACCGTCGAACCCGGCATCTACCTGCCCGGCGAAGGCGGCGTGCGCATCGAAGATAACCTGGTCGTCACCGAAACCGGCTCCGAATCGCTCAGCGATATGCCGCGCGAAATCCGCGTGGTGGGATAGAACCGACCGCAGACGAGAGACGATGGACGATGGACGGTGGTCAATGGTCTATCGTCCATATTTAGCGGTTGCAAGAAAATGCCTCGACTTTGGCCTTTTCGTTTTGGGTCTTGAAAAGTGAAAGCCTTCTGAATAGAGTGTAGTTGCGAAACAAAACTCTGTCAGGAGGCTTTCATGCT
>QEXW01000090.1 GCA_003130845.1 Anaerolineae bacterium | reverse complement strand
CCAAACTTTAGCGCGTTTTCAATATGCCGAGTCAGGTTAGGCAAACCCCGCTGCAACAACTCCAAATTTTCTTCAGTATATTCATGGGCTAGCGGCTTACCTGCCACCACCTTAGGGCCGCCACCATGCATCTTAAGCGCGCGCACAGTCGCTACCAGCACCACCACATGGGGAATCAACCCAGAGTAGCGGCACTTAATATTCATAAACTTTTCCATCCCAATATCAGCCCCAAAGCCCGATTCCGTCACCACATAATCAGCCAACTTCAAGGCAATCTTATCGGCAATAATCGAACTGTTACCGTGTGCAATATTAGCAAACGGGCCAGCATGAACCAAAGCCGGCGTACCTTCCAACGTTTGCATCAGATTCGGCTTAATCGCATCTTTCATTAAGACGGTCATCGCCCCCGCCACACCCAAATCTTCAGCCGTAACCGGGTTTCCCTTGCGGTCTACTGCCACAACCATGCGCCCCAGTCGCTCGCGCATATCAGCCAAACTGGTCGTCAGTGCCAAAATGGCCATAATTTCAGAAGCAACCGTAATATCAAACCCAGAGCGATGCTCATGACCGGCTTCCTCTTTGCCCAACCCAACCATGATTTCGCGCAACATCCGGTCATTGACATCCATCACCCGCCGCCACTGCACCCCATTCGGGTCAATATCTAACCGCGCAAAACGCGCCCGCTCTTCCGGGGTCAGCTCATTCGGATCGGTCTTCTCAATCCCCAGCTTCTTCAACCGGCGTAACATCGTTGGCGAAAAGCGACGTTTCCCATGTTTATCGGGCGGACATAACGCATCAAACAATTTTTCGTCATCCGGTGTATTCTTTTCATGCATCATGCGGGCATCTAAGGCTGCAGCACACAAATTATGCGCCGCTGTAATCGCATGAATATCGCCGGTCAGGTGCAAATTAAAATCTTCCATCGGGACAATCTGACTATACCCACCGCCAGCCGCCCCGCCTTTAATCCCAAACGTCGGTCCTTGCGAGGGTTGACGAATCACCGTCATCACATTCTTGCCCAAGTGCGCACCCAACGCCTGAGAAAGACCAACCGTAGTTGTCGTCTTACCTTCCCCGAGCGGCGTCGGCGTAATCGCGGTCACATCAATATACTTGCCATCGGGTCGGTCCTTGAGGCGTTCCAAAATCTCCAGCTTGATTTTCGCCTTATACGGACCAAACAATTCCAGCTCCTCTTCTTGAATGCCCACCTCTTCAGCAATTTGCAGAATAGGCTTGAGCGTAGCCGCCTGAGCAATTTCAAGGTCGGATGGCACCGGATGAACCAAATTGAGTGGAGTAGGGGTGAAATTACGAGACATGTCATCTCCTTTGGGATACAAATGAAAAGCATGGAAAGCCAACGATTGTCCAAAAAAACACCCCGAAGGCCAGCAGTTCTCATTTCAGATTGCAATCACCTTCGGGATGCTCGTAATTTACCGATAAATTCCTACTTTATTATGAAAAAATTTGAGCAAAAAAACAATAGACTTCCGTCACTATCGCACGCGTAAAAAGTAAGCAAGCCCCTCAAGGCTCAACTTGCCTCGATCACGGTCCCCAACACCTCTCCATAAAGCGCCCGTTCGATATTCCCTTCCACCTCGCCGCTGAAAATTTGCGCCGTCATACCGGGAATTTCGGTCACCAGGGCCAACATCTGCCGCACTTTCGACTCCATCCCACCGGTTACATCGGCACCATGCGATTTTCCCACCCCAGCCTGAATCTGCGCAAACGAAGCGGGGGTAATTTTTTCCACCCGTTGCTGACGCAGCGGGAAATCAGCCCAAACCGCCCCTTCTAAACCCGCCAATAGAATCCGCTTGGGACGGAGTTGTTGGGCCAAATACTCAAACAAATCTTCCGTCGAGAGAATCGTGCCTCCGCGCACTTCGTCAAAAACCACATCCCCATATACAACCGGCACCAAGCCGGCCGCTAAAGCCATTCGTAACGGTTGCAAATTCCAATGCGCAACACGACCATCCTGCGCAACCACCGCTGAAACAGGAGCAAGCGCCACCGCCGGAACATCCGCTTGGCGTAAGGCCTCCATCAAAAACCGATTAAGCGCCGAGGCCTGAAACCAAACCTCGGCAAAGCCGCGCCAATAAGTCTGCTCACGCTGCGTAACACCGCCATTCTCGCCCGCCCCAAGAGCAGGAAGCCCAGCCCGCGTATGATATTTACGAGCAGCCACATGACCAAACGAACCAGAGCCATGTCCCAAAACAAGCACACGG
Organism: Anaerolineae bacterium; assembly: GCA_003130845.1. Taxonomy (GTDB): domain Bacteria; phylum Chloroflexota; class Anaerolineae; order Anaerolineales; family Villigracilaceae; genus UBA5195. The sequence continues at coordinate 24,317 of QEXW01000090.1, read as the reverse complement.
TCAGGGCAAGCTTGCCGAAACGCGGCAATCTGCCGGGCTAGAGCGGAGAGAATCTCCAAACGAGGGGTATACGGACGGGTTTTGTCGGTAATCAGCGAACCGCCCAGTTTGAGAAAGATGAGTTCAGTCATACGTCAATTATAAACGGGTATAATTTTCCCAATGGACATCAAAGCCGGAATTCAAGCCGCCATCTTCCTCTCCGTGCTGGGTGCGCTCCTCAGCCTTTGGATGGGAATACAGTCCATCCAAACGGCACGCCGCATCATGTACTACCAACTGCGGCGCAAGCGCATTGCACAGGGATGGCGGCAGGTTGGCACCGCCGTCGCACTAGGGATTTTGGCTCTATTGCTGGGGCAATTCGGCGAACCGGTAGTCTATCGGTTTTACGAGCCTTCGCCTACCATCACCCCCTCGCCCACCATTACACTTTCCCCCACCATCACACTTTCCCCTACTATTACACTCACGCCAACCATCACAGACACCCCCTCCATCACAGATACCCCCACCATCACACCAACACCCTACATTCCTCCGGCCATCGAAGCCTTTTTTAGCAGCGATGTTACCCCCGACCCAGCCGCTATTTTCAGTCCACTGGTATTTGCGCGCGGCTTCAACCCTCGTAATTACGAGCCAATTGGAGAAGGGACCGTTTTTCAAAACCCAATTGAAAAAATTGTCGTTCTCTACACATACGATGGGATGAAACCCGGGGCCCAGTGGACCGCGCTCTGGCTACGCGAGGGAGAACTGGTCTACTACGAAACCGCCCCTTGGAACGGCGGCACAGGCGGCTATGGATTTACCGAATGGCAACCCGCACCTAGCGAATGGAAACCAGGCAACTACGAAGTACAAATTTTTGTGGGCTTGGAATGGAAAGTAGTCGGGCGCTTTATCGTAGAAGGTGACCCTCCAACGCTGACCCCCACACGGGCACCTACCGCCACCCGAACAGCAACCGCCACACGTCGCATTCCACCGACGGCCACGGCTTCGCTTACCCGCGCTCCTACGGCCAGCCCAACCGCTTCATCCACCACCACCGCCACACGCACCCCTCGGCCATCCGATACCCCTTGGCCAACAGCCACCCCCTAAACAAAGATGAACTCCTCTTTTCGTCACGCCAGATTTGACCTCCACACCCCCTTCTGGCAGGAATGGTTGGGCAATGCACTTTATTTTCCGCTCTTGAACCTCCTGGGCGAGATTCTGCTCACAGACCCGCTGTATTACCTACTCTCCCCAGCCTGTTTGGGGTTAATCGGCGCAAGTCTCTTGCAGGCAGGAGCGCTCGTCCGCTGGCCAAAGCGGCGAATGTTAGGAAACTTAATCGGCCCAGCAATTTTCACCGTCATTGGCCTATCACTTTATGGAATAGAGTTTCTCGCCGTCCCCAACCATATCGCGTATTGGGTCTTTGGATTGCTCCTCGGGTTGATGCAGACCTACCAAACCATCAACACGAAATGGCTACGCGCCATTTTCTTGTTCGGAGAAGCCTTGCTACACGGTATCACCGCCGCCACGATGTATTACCTGTTTCACATCCGCTTAGACCCGATTACCACCCTGTACATTCCCGATTTTCTAGCCGAACCGGGTCATCAGTTCGCCACACTAACATTGCTGCTCCTAGGAGCAATGACCAGCCTGAGATATTTACCTGCCGCTGCAAAAAACAAAGTAGAAGATACACAACCTAGTCGTAAAAAAGCACAGAAACGCAGCCCAGAAGCACCTGCTGAAGTCGCCCCCCCCCCCCTGCTATGGCGAGAAGAGCGTATGTTGCTGGTCATCAATCTACGCGGCTTAACCCACTGGAGTGAAGCACATCAACCCGAAGAAACAGCCAGTCTGTTACACCGCTATTACCAAACCACAGAAGCCACGCTTCGACAGCATGGCGCCCTCAAACTCAAAACCCGCGCTGGTGAAGTGTTGGCCTTCTTTAACCAGGTTGACGATGCCCTCCAGGCAGCCCTCAAACTGCGACTGCAAATCAACGCCCTATTACACCGGCACGGACTAAGCGCAGCCATCGGGCTTCACAGCGGCTTGGTCTCGGCAGGATGGCGCAACGAGCAAGAGCAAAACGCACTAGACGAAATCGCCGAAGCCATAGAGATTGTGCGGGCAATTGAAGCCAGTGCTGCCCCCGGAGAGCTGCTCGCTTCGGAAAAAACGCGCCTAGCCATCGGCGCCACCTTTCGCGCCGGACCCAAGCGCTTCTTGACCATCGCCGGACGCGATGAGCCTATTACAATCTATCCACTAGAGTAATCAGAGAAACGAACAACCGAACAGGTTACAAGCGCTTGGCACGGTGTTCCTGTCCAATCAACACACGCGCAATTTGTGCGGCAAGTCGCGCATTGTTGAGCAGCAAATCTAAATTAGCACGCATAGACTTCCCACCCGTTAATTCATTCACGCGCTTGAGCAAAAATGGCGTCAGAGCCTGACCGCGAATATTCTTTTCTTGCGCTTCTTTAGAGGCCGTCTGTTCCGCCTGATACGCAAGCTGTGCATCAAGCGCCGAGCCAACCGGAATCGGCTGGCACACCAACACAGCCGATTTCATTCCCAGCCCCCAATGAGTATGAGCAAAGCCAACCACCGCCTCGGGAGTATCCAGGCGAACACTGACCGGATGGGTTTTGCCCACGGAAAAGAACTCAGGGAATGTATCGGTACCGTAACCCACCACCGGCACGCCCATCGTCTCCAAGTATTCCAATGTCGCGCGTAAATCCAAAATTGACTTGGCCCCCGCACAAACGACAATCACCGGAATAGACGCCAACGCTTGCAAGTCGGTAGAAACATCAAAAGGATGCTCACGATGAACACCGCCAATTCCACCGGTTGCAAAAACCTTGATTCCCGCCTTTTCGGCGGCAAACATCGTCCCCGCCACGGTTGTGCCGCCCATTTTCCCCTGAGTCAGCGCAGCAGCAAAATCACGCAAACTGATTTTCATGGCATCCGTGACATTTGCTAAGCGTTCCATTTGGTCAAACGTCAGACCGATTTGCACTTTGCCACCCATGACGGCGATGGTCGCCGGGGTTGCGCCTTCAGACCGAACAGCGGCTTCCATATCCTGCGCCAAGGTCAAGTTTTGGGGGCGAGGCAGACCGTGAGTAATCACCGTAGATTCCAAGGCAACCAGCGGCAGCCCTCGCCGTCGCGCAGCGAGAACTTCAACAGAAAATGAAAAAGAAGAGGGGAGTTCGCTCGTGGTCATAAAGCCAATTCGTTGTAGAGTCTTTCGAGTGTCAAGTCCGGCAGTACCGTGCCAGAATAGCGCAACGTCAGCGCAGCAGCAGAAAGCCCCAGCCGGGCCGCGTCATCTAGGTCAATTTCGTTAACCAAGGCAAACATCACCGCTGCGGTCAGCGCATCACCCGCGCCGGTTGGGTCAACCACAGTGGTGCGCAGCGCAGGTAAATGACCGGTTGTCTCTGAACTGGCGTAGCATAGACCAAATTCGGCGAGAGTAACAAAGACGGTTTCAACGCCCTGATTCACCAGGTAACGGGCGGCTTCGATCGCCGCCAGGCTATCGGCCGGTTCAAAAGGTTGACCAACCAAGACGCCGGCTTCCACGCTGTTTGGGGTAATCATTTTCAATCGGCGTAAGTAAGGGAGCAGGCGCAAAGCCAAAGGTGCCGAGGTCGGGTCAGCACAGACCGGCACAGCACAATCTTGGGCAAGGTGAAAAACTGCTGCCAAAGCGGCGGGGGATAGGTTGGCATCCACAAAAATCATGGCAGCCTGTTCGAACAAATCCGCATGATAAATCAGATAAGCATCTGTCAATTCCTGCATTACGCGCATATCATCAAACGCAAATTGGCGATAGCCATCTTCATCCAGAACGCCCATATAAAAACCGGTGGGATACTTATCGGTCGCATAGACACGGCTCACATCTACCCCTGCCTGGCGGGTGTGCGCCAAAACATCTTCACCAATCCGGTCCTTACCGACCACCGAAAGCAGACTGACGGGTTGCCCCAAGCGGGCCAGATTTTCGGCTACATTGCGCGCCACCCCACCAAACGAAGCCCGAATACGAGCGGGGTTAGACGTGCCAGCGCGCAAGTCGCCCTCCAATCGGCCCACGACATCCAGCGCAGAAGCCCCAATTACCACAATCCGGTCTTGGTTCAATCTGCTCATCCCATTGCTCCCAGGTCACGCCCAGGGTAGCGTAGCTGCCGAATGACACGGACAACGGTCATAATCCGGTTATACACCTGCAAATCATTCACCAAAGCAACCGTTCGTCCAAGGAAATCGCGGTCGAGTGGTGTCAGCCGCTCGCCGAAGAGCGCATTCAATTCTGCCGCGCGCTGCAACAATTCCTGAATGCCAGGATCGGTGACACGCCAACCCTGAGAGCGACTCTGCATCTCTCGCAAGAAATTTTCATATTCCGAAGAGAAAAAGGAACGACGGTCTGGCCCTATCAACTCACGCACCTGCTCCATCAGCTTTGTGAAGCGACTTTCGAGCGATTGCGGTCCACGCAGGAACAAATCAGCCGCCCGTTGCAAAGTTTCTTCGTATTCTTCAAGCAAAGCATCAATCAGTTGGTCTTCTTCGGCATCTGCATTTTTGTAGAAGATGCCCAGCGGTAGGGTTTGAATCAGGCGCAGAAGTTCTTGCAACTGCGCTTCGGTTCGGACTGCCCTCAGCGCTTGGGGATTGCCACGCGCATAATTCTCGCGGCTAATTTTCCAAGCCTCGCGATGATTGGCAGTGATGACCTCGATGGGAGTGTGCCATGTGCCTACACCAATCCAATTCAATTGGAAACCACGCTCGACCATGCGCTTAAAAAAGCCTTCCTGGTTGTAAAACTGCTCTGTCAACATGGTGCGAGGGGTAAATGGCCCGGCTTTCAGTGGCGGTTCACGCAAAGATGCGCCTCCGATGCCCGAAAGTAGTTGGCTGTGCTGTTCAATTTGCTGTTCGACCGCGCGCAACGATTGTTCCTCTGGCTCACCAATGCTCGAGAGGAACTCACCCAACCCCCGGCTGCTGATGAACGAACCCATTTCACCCAGAATCGGCCCTTTCATGTTAAAAGGACCGGATTTCCATTCCGGTTCGTTAGAAGGCGGACGTCCTGGTTTGACAGTGCGGCTATCTTTATAGACCAAGTTCTCAACCGCTTTTTTGCTAAAGGGGTAGGGCATTTGTGAACGGTCGAGATTCTCGCCGCGATAAATGCTGTAAGAAAACTGAATATCCTTTACACCAATCAACATCCCATCTTTAGAACGAGTGGGCGGCAAGTCGGCGCCTTCAATCGTATCGCGCAGGTCCAGTACCCGTCGGATGCGCACAAATTCGTCAATAATGGTGCCGTTGGTTGGGCCAATCACCAGGGGTGTACCATCAGGTCGCTCAAACAAAGCGACGCTATCGAGTTCCACTTTGACAATGCCCGGTCCACCGATTTGGATAATAATTGAGTCTTCTTCAACGACGCGGCCTTCTCGAATTTGGATCGAGGTATAGCGGCGTCCAAAAGCAGCCTGCTCTACAAAGGCTTCGGCAACATGCAAGCGTTCTCGGCCGAGCCCAAAAATATCCGCCAGGTAAATGGCAGCCAAGCGATGCATGAGCCAGTAGGGGGCATAGAGCGCCAGCAAGTGCCTTAAAACTGCCGGGTGGAGAAAGGTGGAAAACAGAAACTCTAGCGTGAGGGCAATCGGATTAGGCGCTGGCTGGTCTTCTGCTGGAACGGTCAAAGCGGCTTGAATCAGGCGCGTGGCCTGTGCTCGGCCTTCATCCACCGGCACGACCAAAATCACAGCCACCATCCAAGCAAGGAAGAACCCCACGGTGAGTGCGTTAGCACGCACAACCGAAACACGATGTGTGAGCGAGAAGATGAAGTTAAGCGCCTGGTCAACCAGGTTGGAAATCCAGTCGAACAGCCGCATCACGGCTGAAGGTCCTGCGGCAGGGGAAGAAACGCGCGTAAAGTCTTTCATCCACGCTCTCCGCGGTCGCGCAGCCAGCCAAAGATGTCAGCCAGCTCGCGCAGTTCGGTGTTGGTGCGTTTGAGTAAGGCGGTATTCCGACGCAAACCGCTCAACGTGCTGTGAACCAGAAAGGCCAAGGCTTGATAGCGGCCTGGCAAGGGTTGGGGTTCAAACTCACGCACAGCGTCTTCTGCAAATTGACGCAAGGCTTCTTCGTATCCTTCCGCCTCGTGCAGTTTGCGATTGCGTTCCACCTGGTCGCGCTCTTTTTCAGCATTTTTCTTCCAGAGCGTTGTCCATTGCGCAATAATCCGTTCCTCAATTTCCGGGGCAAATAAGACACGCTTGAGACCAACGCCTGTCACCTGCCAGCCCATCTCGGTCAGGGTTTTGTATTCGCGGCTTGGAACTTTTTCTAAGTATTCGGCAGCATCGGCGATTTTGTTTCGCTCCAAGAGAAAAGCATACATCTGCCGAAAGGAAAATTGTTCCGAAGCGGCCAACGGACGCAAATCGGCTTCGATATCGGCGTAGCGATTTTCACGACGATGTTTGTTGAAAATTTCACGGCATTGTTCTTCGGATTTAATCACCGGCCGGCCAAAATCATCCAGTTTTTCGACCTCAGATTGCTTTAGACGTTTGTTAATCATGGCCGCAATCACTTGCAAGCCGGTTTCCGTTCGCCCTTCCAAAATCGCAAAGAGTTCGTCCTGCCGAAACTTGCGCACATACTCACGCCAAATATCTGCCGCCATGCGAGCCGGTAATTCACTCCACACGGGCCAATCTGTGTTGGCGCCCCGTGTGATGCTATCGCGAATAGCGCGCTCGGCGTTCTCGCGGTTAAAACCAAACCGGCTGTTGCCTTCGCCTTCCTTGGCAGCAATTCGGAAGTTAACTGCCAGGGCTGCTACAACTTCGATACCATCGCGCGTCAGAGCGCTCGTCTCCCAACGGCGTTTTTGAATCTGGTCATAATCGTCGGGGAACTTTTCTTTGGTAACTCTGAACGGGTCTTTTTCGTCGCGGTCGTCATCTGCTGGACCAATCGTTTGCGTAAGAGGATGCAAATCGGCCGTGCCGGCGATGTATTCATCGGCTTTCGTAAAGTGAATGCCAGGGCCAATTGTGTCGGTAAATTTGACCTTGTTACGCAACACCGCCGCACTGGCACTATCCAACCAAATGACACCCGGCCCTTTACGACCCTTTTCTTCCTCACGTTCACGCACAATTCCATTTTCAATAAATAGCGCCGGCCCATGGCTACCCAGCAGATACGAAATCAGCCGGTCCACCACCTTCAATCGGTCACTGAGCGTGCGCACCGGCAAAACGAATTGCGCAAAAAAGACCAACCAAACACCAGCACCTACAAAGCACAGCACAAAATCGCCTAACCAGTCAAGCGGGTCCACTGCATAGCGCAGAATCAAACTCGACGAGTTAGGAAACAACCAGGCCAGGATGTACGACAGGAGAACCAACAATAGATAGCCCCCAAAGAACAACACAATCCCGGTCCTAAAGGCTTGAATGAGCGGATTATTCCAAAAAGTGTTTTGCTCTTCCATTGCCCCGATTCTATAACAAAAATGCCAAAAAGGGAAATGAGATAACGTATAATCATCGCCTATGAATACTTTACGGGTTGAATTTCACTGCCACACCATTTACTCAAAAGATTCGCTGGTCCGTCCCCAGCAACTTGTCGAGACGGCGCGCCGCAAAGGCCTCGACCGTCTCATCGTCACCGACCACAACAGCATTGGCGGTGCGCTGGAAACCCAACGCCTGGCCCCAGAGTTGGTCATCATCGGCGAAGAGATTCTCACCACCCACGGCGAACTATTGGCAGCCTTTGTACGCGAAGAAATTCCCGCCGGATTAGAACCACTGGAAGTCATCCGGCGCCTCAAGGCACAAGGAGCGTTTATTGGCGTTTCGCACCCTCTCGACCCGTTACGCGGCTGGAAGCGGGAACATTTATTGGAAATTTTGCCACACGTAGATGCGCTGGAAGTGTTCAACGCGCGCTGTGTGGACATGCGCTATAACGATGCCGCGCGCGCTTTTGCTTTGGAACACGGCTTACCCGGCATCGTTGGGTCAGATGCACATACCTTGATGGAATTAGGACGCGCCACCCTGACCCTTCCCGCCTTTCACAATGCCGAAAGCCTGCGAAACGCGCTACCGGCAGCCACACCGCAGGTGCGGCTCTCCTCGCCGCTGGTGCATCTCGCTTCACGTTGGGCAGTTTTTGCCAAGAAACATCGCCTAGTTCAGCAACCACCCCAGTTAAATGCAACACCAACTGAAGAAAACCCCGTGAGGTAACGTATGGAAATTCCTTTCCTCATCCCCGTTTCTCTTTTATCCACCTGCCTGGGTTTTATGTTCCTGATGGGCGCTGGATTTCTCCTATTCCAAAACTCAACCGTCCGTGGAGGAATTCAAACGCAAGGCACGGTCATTGGCCTGGCATCCGACCCGAATGAACCGGATATGTTTACGCCGGTCATCCGCTTTCAAACACAGACCGGGCAAGAATGCACCTTTCAGGGAACCGTATACTCTGGCAAGCCCGAGCACAAAATAGGCCAGAGGGTGACGGTTGTGTACCATGCAAATCAACCAGAAAAAGCCCGCATCAAGGGAGAAAACCGCGTTCTGCTGCTGATTGTAGGTGGCTTTGGTATCGTCTTGACTTGTGTTGGGCTCGTCCTTGGGATGGGTGGACTGATTAGCGCGTTGTAGAAAAACCATGCGACCACTAGAAATCTTCCTGCCCCTGATTTTAGCGTTGTATCTATGCTGGCCGTTGGTGAGTCGCCGCCGCCCGCCAGCGCTTGGCATTTTGCCAACCTTTGCTATCGTGGTGCTAATCACCCACGCCCGCGTAGAAGGAATGCGCTGGCAGATGATTCCGCTCTACGCCTTCACTGTGTTGGTCTTTTTGTGGACACTTCCGGGTTACTTGCGCGCACGTGGCGAGGGCGAAGCACTCACCCCGCCCACAGGCAAACGCCTCATTGCCTTCATCGCCACCCTGGGCTTGTTGACCGTTTCAACAGCGCTTCCGGCTCTCCTGCCAGTTCCCTCCACCCCACCTCCGCGTGGTCCGTATGCCGTTGGCACATTCTCACGCCTGCTGGTAGATGAAAGCCGCCGCGAGCTATACTCCGAAAAAGACGAAGCGAGACGAATCATGATGCAGGTCTGGTACCCGGCGCACTTTCCTGCACGCGAGACCCCACGCGCCTTCTGGATGCCCGAAGCCAAGCAAGTCGCTCCGGAAATTGCCACCTATATCGGCCTGCCTCGTTTCTTTCTGAACCATCTTGCACTGGCAAAATCCTTCGCCTACGAAAACATCCCGCCGGCAAGGCAAAATGGGCCGTATCCGGTGCTGGTCTTTGTTCATGGCTGGAACGGCTTTCGCCAGCAAGCCACATTTTTGATGGAAGACTTGGCCTCGCACGGCTACATTGTGGCCTCGCTCGACCTGCCCTACGGCGCGCGGATGGTGGTCTTCCCCGATGGAAGTGTAGCACCCAACAATCCCGCCGCTCTCCCACGCTCAGACGGCCTATCCACCGAAGAATACGAAGCCATTGCCCGCAAACTGGTAGAACAATGGTCGGGCGATGTTGGCTACACACTGGATATTCTTGCTCAACTAAACGCAAATCCCACCGAATCACTATACAACCTGCTCGACATGGAAAAGGTGGGCGTGTTTGGGCATTCAACCGGTGGCGGAGCCACCATTCAGTTCTGTGGCAGCGATGCCCGTTGCAAAGCCGGGCTCACGTACGATGCCTTTATGCGCCCGGTCGGCCTAGAGGTGCTACAGAATGGCACATCACAACCATTCCTGTACGTATTCAGCGAACAATGGCCGTTTGAGCGCAATACCCAACTGTTTGAGGCGTATTACCAACACGTGCCGCACGCCAATCGGGTCATCACCATTTTGGGCGCCGATCACTATGATTTCACCGACATCCCTGCGCTTTCACCGCTTGCGCCGCAACTCGGACTCAAAGGCCCCATTCCGGCCACGCGGGTACAGAGCCTGTTGATGGATTACACCCTGGCTTTCTTCGATTATGCGCTCAAAGGCCAACCAGCTCCCCTCCTCGACGGCCCATCCCAAGTGTATCCCGAAGCACGCTTCGAGCGATAAATGCGCTTTCGGTAGATTGTATCCTAGGAAGGAAAGCAAACATGCGGCGCTTCATGCGCTTCTTCTTTTACCACTTTTATCACTCGCTTGCCTGGACGTATGACCTGGTGGCAACCACCGTATCGCTTGGGCGATGGACAACTTGGGGGCGCGCCGCCTTGCCCTTTCTGCACGGCAAACGCGTGCTAGAACTCGGCTTTGGCCCAGGGCACTTGCAAGTGGAAATGCATCGCGCGGGCTGGCAAGTCTTCGGGGTGGATGAAAGCCGGCAAATGATTGGCCAGGCACGGCGCCATCTGCTGCGTAACGCACTGCCGGTCAACCTATCACGCGGTTTGGCACAATTCCTGCCATTTGCATCGGCCACATTTGATAGTGTGGTAGCAACCTTCCCAAGCGAATACATCACCGACCCACGCACTTTATCTGAAATTCGGCGCGTGCTTAAAGCACAAGGACATCTGGTGATTGTGCCGGTGGCTTGGCTGGGCGGCAAATCGATGATAGAGCGAGGCGCGCAATGGCTGTTCCGCATCACGGGCCAAGGACCAGAAGGAGTAGAGGAACGTATCATCGCTTTCTTGGCCCAACACGACTTTCACGCTGCCTGTTCCAAGGTTGAAATCCGCCACAGCACAGTACTGGTCGTGGTTGCCGAAAAAAAGTAGAGTAGAATTGCTCTTATGGAAGTACAAATTGCCGTTGCCAAGACGAACAAATATGCCGTTTCCGAGAGTGGGGATACGCTAGAAGTGGTAGAACGACCCGGCGGCGGGCTTTCGGTGGTGCTGGCCGATGGGCAATCTTCGGGGCGCGCAGCCAAAGTCATCTCCATGATGGTGGTGCGCAAGGTGATTGGCTTGTTGGCCGAAGGTGTGCGCGATGGGGCGGCAGCGCGAGCCGCCTCCGATTATCTTTTTAGCGAACGTGGCGGAAAAGTCTCCAGCACGCTCAACATCCTTTCCATAGATTTACAAACCCGCACTATCGTGATAGCACGCAACAACGAATCGCCAATGTACGTAGCACGAGGTGAAGAAATTGAACGAATTGACGAACCCAGTCAATCCATTGGCATTGGGCGCAACATCAAACCCAAGATTACCGAAATACCCATCGAACTTGGCCTAAGCGTAGTCATGTACACCGATGGGCTGGTTCACGCCGGCACGCGGCGCGGCCAAACGATGGATGTAGGCATCACCTTGCGCGGCCTGCTGGAAGATGGCGACCCGCCGGCCCAAGTGATTGCGGATGCCCTGCTAGCCCAAGCCATACGACTCGACGAAGGCCGTCCGGCGGATGATATGAGTGTAGTGGTCATGCGCGTTGTTCCGCGCAATGAAGAAAACGTGCGCCGCATGACGGTGCGCCTGCCCTTGAACTTATGAAAATTGACCGGCGAAAACTGCGCGCTTCCTGGCGAGATACAATCCTGCTCTTGCGAGAATTTCGCCAGCCTTTGGTTTTATTCTCGCTCGCGCTCACGGTTGGCGCCATTCTTTACAGCCAATTCGCACGGGGATATGGAGAGCCAATTGGCTCCTTTAGCGAAGCGCTTTATCTGATGTTGACCCTGACTTTCTTTCAGCCAGGCGGAGACTTCCCTAAACAGCCAGCCTTACAAGCCTTTTACTTTCTTATGCCGTTGATTGGGCTCATTATTTTGGCCCAAGGACTGGCCGATTTCGGCTATCTACTATTCAATCGTCGTGCACGCAGCAAGGAGTGGGAAATGGCCGTCGCCTCCACATTTGAACACCATACCGTCTTGGTCGGATTGGGACACTTAGGATACCGGGTTGTGCAACAACTCCACAAGATGGAAGAACAAGTGGTGGTCATTGAACTCAACCCCAATGCTGATTTGGCCAGCACTGTGCAAGCGATGAACATCCCCGTCATTCAAGATGACGCCACCCGCCAAACCGTGCTAGAAGCAGCCGGTGTTCGGCGCGCTAAGACGATTGTGCTTTGCTCACAAAACGACTCAATGAATCTGCAAATTGCGGTCAAAGCGCGCAGCCTGAACCCCAACATCCGCGTCGTGATTCGGATTTTCGATGACGACTTTGCCGAATCAATCCAACAACAATTTGGGTTTGTGGCCTTGAGTGCCACCAGCATGGCCGCGCCGGCCTTTGCCGCCTCGGCAGCCGGGGCGGATGTCACCCGCCCAATCAGCGTCGAAGGACAATCTCTCAGCCTGGGGCGGCTGACCATTGCCAAAGGCAGCAAATTGCATTGGCGCTCTGTCGAGGAAATCGAAGCGCGCTACGAAGTGAGCATCGTCTTGCTCAAAAATCAGGGCAAACTGGACTTACACCCTAGCGGAAAAGAAATTTTACGCGAAGGCGATGTGATTGCCGTTTTGGGCAGCCCTGACCGCTTGAACATGGTCGTACACGATAATCAGTAACTCCCGATGAAAGAGAACCGCCATGAGAGACCGGTAATTGGGTTGGTCGGACCGTGCGGAGCGGGCAAATCCACGCTGGCAGAGCGGCTGCGAAAGCATGGGTATCGCGTGAAGCACATCGCCCAAGAACATTCTTTCATCCCAAACATGTGGCAGCGGCTCGTCAACCCAGATGTGCTGATTTTCCTGGATGCTTCTCACGCCGTCACCAATGCGCGGCGCAACTTGGGCTGGACAGAAGCAGACTACCTAGAACAACAACGCCGACTGGCACACGCCCGCCAACATGCCGACCTGTATATTTTTACCGATACGATGAGCGTGGAAGAAGTGGAGCAAAAAATTCTCACCTTTCTCGAACAGCGCCGTTGAAACTGTCGAAAAAAGGACAACTCTACCTTAGGTGAAAGGGGTTTGATACGATAGAGGAGTCCCGATGGCCAAATACAAACCCTGCAATTACGACCAACCTGAAATGGGGCTCCGCGGGCGGCCAAAAGCCGCTCGGCCCCCGGCAAAAAGGGTTTTTCGACAGTTTCGTTGGGCGGCTATAGTTGTAAGACCAGGATAATTTCAGGTGGTTAGGAGATTCACAAGATGCATATTCTGACTATAATATTAGTCAGAATGACCGATAAACGCTTTCACCTGATTTATGATACAGAATTCGTCGTTCAAATGCGCTCTATTGAGCGGAAATATCACTCACTTATCCGTGAGACAATTGAGCAACAACTTGTACTCGAGCCAGACGTGGAAACTCACAATCGCAAGCAACTTGTCAGGGCAACGACTTTCGGTGCACGGTGGGAATTACGCTTCGATGCAAACAACGAATTCCGCTTGTTTTACAGCATCTATCCAGAGAAAGCGGAAGTGCATATTCTGGCGATAGGTATCAAGGTTCGAGAGCGGTTATATATCGGTGGAAAGGAAGTGAAGCTATGAATATCGCCCCGCTTGCTGATGTCAAAGCGCGTTTTAGCGCTTATATCAAGCAGTTGCAGACTGCTCCTGTTGTTGTGACCAAAAATGGCAGGCCCGTTGCAGTAATGATGGGTATTTCAGACGAAGACGACCTAGAACGGCTCTTGCTAGCAATTTCGCCCAAGTTTCAAGCGTTGCTAGATAAAGCGGAAAAGCGAATCCAAGAAACAGGCGGATTGGGTCACGATGAAGTATGGGCGCAAATCGAATCTGAGGCGAAATCACCAGCCAAGTCGAGAGGCCGCCCACCACGTGCTTCCACCTGACGCCGCTCCGCCCCCGGCAAAAAGGGTTTTTCAACAGTTTCGTTGGGTCGTTAGCCCAGGCTGCTTGGGGTTTGGCGCTTGACGAATTTGCTGATTTTCGGCGAATAGGAGTATAATTCCGCCTTGCAATCAGGCCAGCCAATGGCTGGTATTTTTTGTGCATGGAGAGTTCCGTACATGATTCGCAACCTCACCGCAAGGCTGGTCATCATCCTGCTCATTGCCGCTGTGGCAATTTGGATTGATGCCAGCGAACAATTCACCATTCGCAACCCTATTGACCAAACTATCCTATACCAACGCGATGTCAGCCCACGTTTGGGTCTCGACCTACGCGGCGGCCTGCAAGTGCTGATGGAAGCCGATTTACCTGAAAACGCCGCTATCAGCGCCGAGGCCATGGAAGTCGCCCGCACCATCGTAGAAAACCGCACCAACGCCCTGGGCGTAGCCGAAAACTCTATTCAGGTCGCAGGCGACCGCCGCATCGTGGGTGAATTTCCTGGCTTACAGGATACTGATGCGGTCTTAAAGACCATCCAACAAACCGGCTTACTCGAATTTATTGACACAGGCACAGTTTCTTTACCCGAAGGCACCGAAGTGCTGACCGACTACAGCCCCACCGGTGAACCTGCGCCTGCCCCCACGCCTGGTCCTGATGGTACAACCCCTACCGTCTATCACACCATCATGACCGGCGCCGACCTGAAAAGCGTCACCGTCGTCCCTGCGGAATTGGGCGGCACGTATCAAATTGCCTTCACCCTCACCGAGCAGGGTGCGCAAGTCTTTGGCGCACACACTGCCGCCAACGTCGGCAAGTTCCTGACCATCGTGCTAGACAAAAAAGTTATCTCTAGCCCCAAAATCGAGAGCGCCATCACCCAAGGCGAGGGCGTCATTACCGGCAACTTTACCTCCGAACAGGCCAACGCTTTTGCCGTGCAATTGCGCTATGGTTCTCTACCCATCCCGCTCAAAATCGTCGAAACCCGCATCATCGGCCCCACGCTAGGCGAAGATTCTCTGCGAAAAAGCCTGATTGCCGGCTTGGTGGGCATGACGATTGTGATTTTGTTCATGGGGTTATATTACCGCCTGCCGGGCATCGTGGCCGATGTTTCGATCCTATTCTACGCCGCAGTTGCCTTTGCCTTGTTCAAATGGATTCCGGTGACACTCACCCTGCCAGGCATTGCAGGTTTCCTGCTTTCAACCGGCTCAGCGCTAGATGCGAACATTCTCATTTTTGAACGTATCAAAGAAGAACTCCGCTCTGGGCGCACGCTGGAACAAGCCATTGACCTAGGCTGGGTACGTGCCCGTTCTTCGATTTTCGACTCGAACATCGCTACCGTTATCACCTCGCTGATTCTGTTTTGGTTTGGCTCCTCCTTTGGCGCAACCATCGTCAAAGGCTTCTCGCTGACCCTCATGCTCGGTGTGGCCATTTCGCTCTTCACCGCCATCTTCGTCACCCGCAGCCTGCTGGCCTGGGTGCTCAAGCTCTTCCGACCCAAAAATCTTGAGTTTTGGTTCGGCATCTAATTTGGAGGCAGGCATGAATCTTCTTGGAAAACGTTATCTCTTTTTTGCTGTTTCCCTGCTGGTCATCGTCCCTGGCCTCTTGGTATTGGCCTTTGGCGGCCTGCCGCTCGCGCTCGATTTCACCGGTGGCTCATTGCTCGAAGTCAATTTTGCGGAGGGACAAAAGCCTCAACCAGCCGAAATTATCGCCATCTATAACGAGATTGGCATCAAAGACACACAAGTACAAACAACCGATACCGGTCACCTGGTCATTCGCTCCACCTTCCTAGATGACCCATTGCGCGAGCAAGTGTTAAGCACAATGGAAGCCAAATTCGGTGTCAAACCGACTGTGATTCGTTTCGACAGCGTCGGTCCAACCATCGGCGCGCAAGTCACCTCGCGCGCTGCCCTGGCTGTGGCCGTTGCCGCACTGGTCGTTGTGGCCTACATCACCATCACCTTCCGCGGCGTTGCCAACTCCTTCCGTTACGGCGTGTGCGCCATTCTGGCAATGGTACACGATGTGGCTGTCGTATTCAGTGTAGCCGGATTGGGCGCGCTGTTCTTGGGTTGGGAAATGGATTCGCTCTTCCTGACCGCCTTGCTGACCGTGATTGGCTTTTCGGTACAAGACAAAATTGTGGTCTTCGACCGCATTCGCGAAAACTCTAACATCTTGCGCCGCCTAGATTTTGAAACTCTCGTCAATCACTCGGTCGTACAGACTCTTCAACGTTCCATCAACACCCAGCTGATGACCGTGGAGTTCCTGCTGCTAGCGTTGGCATTGTTTGGCGGCGTAACCTTACAGGAATTCTCGGTACTTATGCTGGTCGGCCTGTTTAGCGGTACCTACTCCTCCATCTTCATCGCCGCCCCCGTGCTGGTGGTGTGGGAAAAACAAGAGTGGAAAACCTGGTTCAAACGCGACAAAGCCGAATCGGCAGCCTAACGAGACAAGCATGATACAACGCGCGCGGCATCTTCCGCGCGCGTTTGCGTTTTGTAAGCATATCTACAACACAAAAATCGCTTAGGGCAACACCAAGCCAAAGCAAAAAGGGTAAAATTCATTTAACCGAAGTTGTCACCTTGCAAAATTTGCACGGGTCTTAAGGCAACATCGCAGAGACGCAAAGAAAAAGCACAAGTATCTTAACGTCTTATCGCCTTTGGATGAACAAAGCTCACCCGCAAGCGATTCAAGAACCAAAGGGTGCAACTTGAGTGAACTTTATCAGAAAAGGAACTAGCCATCCTGCAGTTTTTAGACGCAGACAAACGCACAGGAAGGCGAACAAAAAGCGTATTTTCCGAAGAAAGCCCAGAAAAATTCCGCGTTTTCTGCGTTCGTCCGCGTCTAACCAACAAAGTATCGGGCGGCTAGGCAAGGAAAAACCCATGCAATTCATGCTTGAAGATTCTCTCAAGCTCGGCTTGGCTATTTTGGTGGGCGGGCTGATTGGCGGCGAGCGCGAATTCCGCGATAAATCTGCCGGGCTGCGCACCATCATCTTTATCACACTTGGCTCAACCCTATTTACTATGCTCTCGCCTGTACTCGGCGATGACATGCACACTGCGCGGGTCGCCGCCAATATCGTCACCGGCATCGGCTTTTTGGGTGCAGGCGCCATCATCCGCGAAGGGACAAAAGTGGCCGGGCTCACCACTGCCTCCACCATCTGGCTGGCCGCCTCGCTCGGCATGGGCATTGGCGCAGGGCAATACCAGGTTGTGGCAATGGCAACCCTGGCCATCCTGATTATCTTGTGGCTCTTCCCCTTCTTTGAGCATGGCATCAACGCCCTGCGCGAAAACCGCACCTACGAAATCCTTCTACCTTTCGACAGCCAACACATCGCCGAAATCACCACCCAAATTCGACAAACAGGTTTGCACATCATCAGCCACAAAGAACACAAAACCAAAGACGGCCTTTTGCTCGTGATTGCCACACGCGGGCGCACCAAAAACCACCTCCGCCTGACCCAAACCCTGCTTTCCAACAGCGAAGTGCTAGAATTGCGCTACTAACCATGCCGTTCACCATTCTTAGCCAATCCTCTTTGCAAGATTACACTGATTGCGCACAACGCTTTCAGTTACGTTACATTGAACAACTGGCTTACCCTGCCGTTGAAACCGAACCTGCCTTAGAAAACGAGCAGCACATGCAAGAAGGCGAAACCTTCCATCGGCTCATCCAGCAGCACTTGCTCGGCATCCCAGCTGCTCAAGTGAGCAAATTAGCAAACACTGCCCCTCTACAACGCTGGTGGGATAATTATCTTACCTGGTTCAAGTTTCCCCAACCGCCTGAAGCCATATACCCCGAGTTCTCCCTATCGGCGCCTTTGCCTCCCTATCGCCTACTTGCCAAATTCGACCTGCTGGCACGCCTCCCAACCGGCAAATTCATCATCTACGACTGGAAAACCAACCGCAAACGCCCTCACAATGAAAGCCTGGCCATCCGTTGGCAAACACGTGTCTATCGCGCCATGCTAGCGCACGCCGGCAGACATCTAAACGGCGGAAAGCCGATTGCGCCCGAACAAATTGAAATGGTGTATTGGTTTGCCGAATTTCCTAGCGAACCGGCGCACTTCCCCTACTCGAGCAGCCAATACAAGCGCGATTGGGATGCTCTACAGGGGCTAGCAACCGAAATCGCCTCAGCGCAAGAATTCCCCCGTACTGAAGACCCAAAAAAATGCAACTGGTGCACCTACCGCTCCTACTGCAATCGTGGCACGCAAGCAGCCGAAGGGGAACCAGAAGAAAGCGAATATCAAACCGATTGGAGCCTAGAACAAATTGGGGAAATTGAACTGTGATGAAAGTCTGCAGCCCATCTCTATGCCTTAAGTGGCCGGTTGCCGGTTTGGCCTGCCCCCTTTTCCGTCTGCCAACAACGAGTGCTTGAGCATGCGCTGGCAAAACACACCTCCCCCACCGTTTGCGCTCCCGGGCTATTCCGATCTACTCTCGGCTGCCTTGATTCGACGTGGGATTCAGACCATTGATGAAGCACGCGCCTTCCTTGACCCGACTGCCTACTCCCCCACACCGCCTTCCGCTTTACCAGGCATGGAGACAGCCCTAACACGCCTCCAGCACGCCCTACAGCGCCACGAAAGAATCTGCATTTGGGGCGATTTTGATGTCGATGGTCAGACAGCCACCGCCATTTTGGTGGAGACTTTGCGCCATCTCGGCGGAGAGGTGACGTTTTACATTCCCATCCGAGCGCAAGAAAGCCACGGGGTCCACATTGCGCGTCTAAAAGAACTCATTGACAATGGAACGCAGTTGGTTGTCACCTGTGATACCGGAATCACCGCCCACGAAGCTGTCCACTATGCACAATCACGCGGCGTAGATGTAATTATCACCGACCACCACGACCTAGGCGAAACGCTGCCTCCGGCTACCGCCATTATCAACCCCAAACTCCTACCCCCCGAACATCCATTGGCTTCACTGCCAGGGGCAGGTGTAGCATACAAACTGGCCGAGGCCCTGCTCGACCATCAGCCCGCTTCACTCAAGAGTTACCAATTACTCGACTTAGTTGCCCTAGGCATCATTGCCGACCTGGCCATATTGCGCGGCGATACACGTTACCTAGCACAAAAAGGCCTGCAAGCCTTACGCGAGACACAACGCCTGGGTCTCAAGACAATGATGGAATTGGCTGAACTCAAACCGGACAGCCTGACCGAAACGCACATCGGATTTGTGCTTGGTCCGCGCTTGAATGCGCTAGGCCGCCTAGAAGATGCCAACCCCGCAGTTGAGCTGCTCACCACGCAAGACCCCATCCGAGCGCGGGTGCTGGCTACTCACCTAGAAGGGCTGAACATGCAACGCAAACTGCTGTGCGACCAGGTAACGCGCGCAGCGGAAGCCCAACTACGCGCCGAACCTGCCCTGCTCACCGCTCCCATCCTAGTCTTGTCCGGCAAAGATTGGCCGGGCGGCGTGCTGGGCATTGTGGCGGCACGCCTTGTCGAACGCTACGGCAAACCAACTATTTTATTCAGCCTTGGCGCTGATGGTCTAGCGCGCGGCTCAGCGCGGTCTATCCCTGGTCTGCACATCACACAAGCTATCCGCGCTCAACAAGACCTGTTGCACAACTTCGGTGGTCACCCCATGGCAGCCGGCCTAAGCCTACCCGCCGAAAACCTGCCCGAATTCCGCAAACGGTTGACAAAAAACATCCAGCACATGTTGGATGAGAGGCATATCGAAGAAGAAGTCCTCGAAATCGAGAGCTGGCTGAATCTATCACAACTCACACTTGAAACAGCCAACGAAATCGAAAAATTAGCCCCGTTTGGGCCAGGAAATGAACGGATTATTTTAGCAGCGCACAACTTGAAACTTGAATCGGCAG
The DNA here is from genome assembly GCA_003130845.1 of Anaerolineae bacterium. Classification (GTDB taxonomy): domain Bacteria; phylum Chloroflexota; class Anaerolineae; order Anaerolineales; family Villigracilaceae; genus UBA5195. The sequence continues at coordinate 4,492 of QEXW01000090.1, read as the reverse complement.
TCAAAGTAGGCAAAGGCGAAGAACACCTACGTCTGAACGTTTCTGACGAAACTGGCAGTCAAGCCACAGTAATGTGGTGGGGTGGCGGAAACGAAGAACTACCACAAGGTCGCTTCGACTTGGCTTTCACCATCCGCAGCAGCAACTATAAAGGTCAGCCACAAGTAACCATTGAGTGGATCGCTCATCGCGAGACAGAGCGAGAACAGGTGACTCTCTCACGGCGCAAGTTGGTGGTGATAGACCAACGAAACGAACGAGAGAAACGTAAACAAGAAAAAGCACAGGAATTTCTTTCTTCCGTCCTGCTTGCCTATCCGTCTCTTTCGTATGAAATCTGGGCCGAGGGGGAACATAAACGCTCCGTGAATGGCAAAGGCCGGCATGAACTCGGGCCAGCCGAAACACTGGTCATCTGGACAACGCCCCCCGGCAGAGATGTGCTACAGCAAGCGCTAGAGCAGGTCAAGCCAGAGCAAGTCATCTTGATTTGCCAACCGCCAGAATGGGACTTCTTGACGCGGCTGACAGGGGTCATCAAGTTCGTAATGAATCAACGCCAAGGACGAGTATCCCTCGCAGAACTGGCCTCAGCAACCGGCGAACGAATCGCCGCCGTTCGCCTAGGATTGGAATATCTGTCCAAACAAGGGCAGATAACAGTGGAGACTGAAGTCAATGGAGAAATTCAAATCAGCGCTGCGCACACCCAGGCAGACGAATTGGCTGCGGCGCAGTTAAAAAGCACCATCAAAAACATACTTGCCGAAACAGCAGCGTACCGCCGTTACTTCGGCAAACACCCTAACCCAATCGAGGACCTATGAGAAAACTACCCGGGCATGGCGCCTGTTTTGTATGCGGCGCAGAAAACCCGCACAGCATCGGGCTCACTTGGTTCGAAGAGAACGGCGAAATTTTCGCCGAATTCACCTTTAACGAAGGCCAACAAGGTCCACCCGCACATCTACACGGTGGCGCTTCAGCCGCAGTGTTAGACGAGGCCATGGGTGCCGCAGTCTGGGTGGCTGGCTTGCGCGTGGTAGCGGTTAACCTGGAAATCAACTACAAACAACCGGTGCCGCTTGGTCAGCGAGTGACCATTCATGCCCGCATACAGGAACGACACGAACGCAAAGTGTTAACCACCAGCGAGCTACGCCTGGCAGATAGCACAGTGGCTGTCACCGGGCGCGGCATTTACGTCCCAGCGCCCCATTTGGTAGGCACAGAAAAAGTGAAGTTTCAGCACTAACACAAATTCGCCGGTGCATTGACAATTCTCTTATACCCCAATGATACAATTGCAGCATGTTGCCTGATTTCCGCGTCCGCCAGCGTGACTACCTATTGGAAATTGCCCGCACCATTACGCAGGAACTCGACCTGCAGAAGGTGCTCAAGCGCATTTTGCGCATCTCCATTGAAATGCTGGCAGGACAAGCCGGGCTGATTGCCTTACGCGAGGCAAAATCGTGGAAAGTTGCCGCAGCCCAAGGCATTCCACCCGCCTTCTTGCGTTACTTAGAGCCGCTTCTACAGGAAGAGCAAGTGGCCGAACTGAATGTAGCCGAGCTCAACCGCATGTTGCAAGAATTAACCTATACTGCCAGCATGGGCCTGCTCAACGGCACGGCGCTGCCGCTCACCACCCATGGCTCGGTCATCGGCGTTATTTTCATCTTCCGCTCCTACCCCGACTTATTCTCGACCAATGACAAGCAACTACTCCAATCGTTTGCTGACCAGGCAGCCATTGCCGTATTTAATGCCAAATTATACGGGCAAGTTACCCTCGAAAAACAACGATTAGATGCATTAATTGACTCAGCCGCAGATGGAATCTTGATTCTCAACCCCGACCATACTATCGAACGTGTAAACGATGCCTTCGAGCGGCTATATGGAAAAACCGACACCGAATTGCGCGGCCTACGACATGAAGATGTCATTCGCTGGGCGCGTAAACCCGAAGGACTAACACTGGAAGAAGCCGAACAAAACGGTTGGCCACTCACCCCACACGCCCATCTCTACGTAGAAGGCGACCTGCTGCGCGCCGATGAACAAGTGCCGTTTGTGCCGGTTGGCATCACCTATGCGCCATTGATGACGGCTGAAAGCGGCTTACAAAACATCATTGTGACGGTGCGCGATATTACACACTTCCGCAATGCAGAAGAAATTAAAGCCACCTTTATTTCTATCGTCAGCCATGAACTAAAGACACCCGTAGCGCTCATTAAGGGCTACGCCTCCACCCTGCGCCGGGATGATGCCCGCTGGGACCGACACATCATTCAAGACTCGCTGGCGGTCATCGAAGAAGAAGCAGACCGCCTAGCAAAGATGATTGAAGACTTGTTAGATGCCTCGCGCTTGCAAGCCGGCGGACTCAAACTCAAACGGACGGACATTTCGCTGCCTGGACTGGCGGAACGCTTGGCAGAACGCTTTCAGACCCAAACACAAAAACATACCATTCTCACTGAATTCCCCACAGAATTTCCGGTTATCCTGGCCGATGAAACCCGTATCGAGCAAGTCCTCTCCAATCTCATCTCCAACGCCATTAAATATGCGCCGAAAGGAAAAATTACCATCAGTGGTCAGGTACGCCCCGAACAAGTCATCGTTTGCGTCAGCGATGAAGGCCCCGGGATTGACCCGCACGATATGCCGCACATTTTCGACCGGTTCTACCGCTCGGAGGGCGCTGTTCGCAAGACCAAAGGAGCAGGCCTGGGATTATACCTGGCGCGTGCCATCGTGGAAGCGCATGGCGGACGGATGTGGGTGGACCCGCATCCTGGTTCAGGCGCCCGAATTTGTTTCTCTCTGCCCCGATAAGTAGGGTAAAATACAATCACTCTGCCCCTCTCCCGGCGGGAGAGGGGAGATTGCGTAGAACCCCAATTTCACTTCTATTGGAAAACCCATGCCACAAACCCAAATTGCCTGTCCCCGTTGCCGTCAGATGATAACGGCCCAGGTTGAGCAGTTATTTGACGTAACTGCAGACCCGGCTGCCAAACAGCGCCTGCTTGGTAAAGTTTCGAATTACGCTCGTTGCCCATACTGCAAATTCGAAGGTCCGCTGGCAACGCCGATCGTGTATCACGATAACGAAAAAGAACTATTGCTCACCTACTTCCCCCCTGAATTGGGCTTGCCGGTAAACGAGCAAGAAAAATTAATCGGCCCGCTCATTTCACAGGTCATGAACCGCTTGCCGCCTGAAAAGCGCAAAGCCTATCTTTTGCGGCCACAAAGTTTTCTCACTTACCAGAGCATGGTAGAGAAAATTCTGGAAAAAGATGGCATCACCAAAGAAATGCTGGATGAGCAGCAAAAACGGGTCAGCTTAATTCAACGCCTGCTGGAGGCTTCCTCAGCCGATGTGCGCACAGCAATCATCAAAGAGAACAGCACTTTACTCGACGAGACGTTTTTTGCGCTCTACAACCGGCTGATTGATGTCGCCTTACAGGCTGGTCAGCAATCTACCGTCCAAGCCATGGCCGCCCTGCAAGAAGAACTGTTGGAGCATTCCGATTACGGGCGCAAAGTGCGCGAACAAATGGGCGAACTAGAGGCGGCTGTAAAGACACTACAACAAGCCGGTCAAACCCTAACGCGCGAGAAATTGCTCGATCTCTTCCTGGAAGCCCCTACTGAAGCACGCTTGAAAGCATTGGTCAGCTTGACCCGCAATGGACTGGATTACTCCTTCTTCCAAATTCTGACCGAGCGCATTGACCGCGCCCGCGGACAAGAACGCGCCCGGCTGGAAGACCTGCGCACCAAGCTGCTAGAATACACCAATCAAATTGACAAAGCCATCGAAGACCAAATGAAGCAGGCCGACAAACTGATTGAAGATATCCTGGCTGCGCCCGACATTGTACAAGCCGCCGTGCAAAACTTGGCCGCCTTCCAAAGCGACCTCACCCTGCAAGTGCTAGAAACCAAACTCCAACAAGCCAGCCGTAAACAGGATACAGCTCGCATGCAAAAACTGCAACAACTGGTGAGCGTGCTTCAGCAGGCCAGCACTCCACCCGAAGTAGCACTGATTAACGAATTGCTCGATGCGGCGGATGACGAAACCGTGCTGGCCCACAAACTGCAACAGCACCAATCTGAGCTAAGCGAAGAGCTGAACAGCATGATTGCAGGATTGATGAATCAAGTCGAACAGCAAGCCGCTCAAGACCCCAACGCGAGGGAAGTGCTGAAGCGGCTCGAAACGCTCTATCGCGCTTTGCTCAAGCGCTCGATGCAGAAAAACCTGGCCAAATAAAAAATAAAAAAGACCGGAAGCCATCCGGTCTTTTGGTTTGTGTGCGCTGGAGAGGACTTGAACCTCCACGGCTTTCGCCACACGCCCCTCAAACGTGCCTGTCTGCCAATTCCAGCACCAGCGCAAGCAAAGACGTATTATAATCACGTTCGCTTGTCTGTCAAGCAGTAAATAACAAAATCGTACAGT
>QEXW01000089.1 GCA_003130845.1 Anaerolineae bacterium | reverse complement strand
CAACTTATTGATAAATTACGATATTTACAAATAGAAATAAGTAGACATTGTACTTTAATGGAAATCTTGGGGATTGAGGCCATGGTAGGGTAAATCTGATGTTTAGTGTTAAGTTTTGTTACGCTGATTCAACGTTTCTGGGTGTAAGCCTATGAACCGTGCTGGCAAAATCCCAGAATGTTACTATCGCTCGATAGGCGGAATCGGCGAGGAATATCAGAAGTACGCCGAAGACAAGGCAGCCAACGGCACCACCAGCATCGGCACCACCAGCATTTTTTTTCTCTAGCTTCCCCTATTTTTCTTCCAAAGTTGTCGAAAATATCGTATGGCATTGAACACCTCCTAGCAGGCGATTAGTACCGATCAACGATCTGAGTTCCAGCCGCCCGCGCAGCGAAGCGAAGCGGAGCGGGTCGGCTGGAAACGCTGGTTATGCCGCTTCTTCTTTCTGTAAAAGGCTTTCCACTTTACGAATGGCTGCTTCTTCTATCGCGCTGGCTTCATCCTTTTTCTCAAAGGCTTGGATGACTCGCTCGCCAATCTCTCGTTGAATTTCTATCGGCGCATTAGGTATCCATACTGCACGGGTATCGTCTTCGGTCAATTCATCCACAACGCCGCCATAGATTTTCGCCGTCAACTGGTGCTGGCCGTAAGGGGTAATCAAGAAGGCGGCAATGTAGCCAGGATGCCCTTTGCTGTAGTCTGGAACGATACGCAGCAAGTGTTGAGATGCTGCCCACTTATCCATGTACGAGGAAACCAACCCTACTCGCCCAATTGTCCCAGAGCAGGTGACCAGAATCCATTCTTTGCGAATAATCCATTGTTCAAGATTTCTCTGTTGGGTGCGTGAAAGATACTTCAAGTCGTATGGACGCATTTGTGGTAAGTGTGACCCTTGCAAAAAAGGCACACCGTATTCTTTCGGTACGTAGATACGCTTGAAGCGAGGGGCGACAACAATATCGCCTGTAATGTGCCCAAGTTGCACAGGTTCATAGTTGCCATCACGCAGAAGTTTGACCGCTGTTCTTGCAATCGGCACGTGGAACGAGGCATCAAAACGGTCTGTCAGTTCGGAAGCCCTGATGCTGAATGCCTTTGGATGCGGCATTTCCGGGCGGCTGGCAGGTAGGCGCGGCGCGGTTGGCGCGGGCAGGTATGGCACAAGGCTCTCGTCAAAAATGGGTAATCCTAACTTCTCGTGCAATAGTCGGTCGGCTTCGTCAAGTAGTTCGTTGGCTTCATCGCGGAGGGCATACGCCCGCATAATCTCGGTATGGATTTCGGCCTGGATGTCTTCTGGCGGGAGCGGTACGGGGACGCTTGCCAGATGGTGGGGTTCAAGATGCTTGATTGCCGCACCGTACTGATCCTTCGAGATCAGGACTTGGCCAATTCGAGAAGACAAGTAAGCATACAGATAACCCACATAAGGGAAATCGTTAGGCACAATCCGCAGCAAGTCGTGTGTCAAGAAATACTTTGCCAATCGCTCAGTGACAAGCACCATTCGTCCAACGCTACCAGAAGCAGTAACGAGTAACCATCCTGGCTTGGCAAAATGCAATGCTGCTAATTTCGGAGCGTGGTCCTTCGCAACGTAACGTTCACTTCTTGAACGAAAATCGAGCGCTTCCGATGCACTAAGATAGGGCCACCCCAATGCCTTATCACGAGTATATATGCGACGAAAACGGTCTAGCACGAAAATGTCTGCCGTGACTTTCTCTAATGCTTGAACTTCAAAACCGCAATCGTTCACTACTCGAAAGGCGGCGTTGGCTTCAGCGGTGTAGTAACCGCCATCCAGCCTGTTTTCTCCCTGGTACAACCAATGGGCGGGGATGGTAGCAAGGGGAATTGAAACCCACCAGCCCAATTCAATGAATTGCTGGCGGCGTTCTTCGCGGGTGATGATGGGCGCGGCATTCATCTCAATCATTGAGCCATCTCATGCGTTCTGGTTTGGAAACCCACTCGGTGAAGTAACGCACCACTTCAGGCAGTTGGTCAAACTTTTCGCGCACTTTTTGTTGGCGGCGTTCGGTCACCAGTTTCCCGTCTGGGCCGCGCCGCGTGACTGTGATCGTATCGTCGTACTCAATCAGTTCGCCTTCGGGCGTTCGCAAGTAGTGAATCTCACCGCGTCGGTCGTGTCCAACGGCTTCAGGAGTGGTCATAAAGATTTCGTAATCACGCAGTTTGCCTGTTTCCTGCTCGATAAGCATTTCTTCGCGGGTTTTCTTTTGCAGGAGCAAAACGCTGGTCTGCGTGCCTGTATACGGCTCAAAAGTGACTTGCGGCAAGTCTACACTGGCGATGACCCGTGCCCGCTTAATAATCCAGCGGCGGATGAACGCCAGCCCAGGATTGGAGAGAATACTGTCGGGGAGCACAATTGCCAATCGTCCGCCCGGCTTCAGAAGTTGCAAGCAACGCTCGATGAACAATTGCTCTGGCGGCATAGAAGCGCGGCGCGCCCCGTTTTCCATCTCAAAGGTGGACAACTCGAACTGCGCCAGGATGTGGGGATCGTCAATTGGTATCTTGGAGCCAAACGGCGGATTGGTCAGGATAACATCGAACCTGCCCAGTTTGATGTGTTCGGCGACTTCGCCCGTCCACTCGCCAGGCGGCAAAAGCGAGTTGGCATGATACACGTTGGTCGAACCGTCGCCGTGCATGACCAGGTTCATCTGCGCCGCGCGCACCAAAACGGGGTTGAAGTCTATGCCTGCCAGATATTGGTTGGCGGTTTCTCGCAGCAGTCTCACGGTCTCTTCAAGCGCCTTGCTCTCGTTCTTCCATTTGGCGCACTGGACAGATTCCAAATACTCACGCCAGATATTCATCACCGAGACAAGAAAGCCGCCTGTACCGCAAGCAGGGTCGAGGATGCGGAGTTTCAGCCATTTATCGCGCGGATAAGTGGCCAACGCCATTCGCGCTGCCATCTCGCAAACATTACGCGGCGTGAAGAATTCGCCCCTGTCGCCGCGCAGGTTGCTCCCTACAAGTTGCTCATAAGCCGCGCCCTTGACATCCGCCAGCGTTTGCAGGAGCGAGTAACGTTGAAGTTCGCCGACGACATAGGCCAAAACCCGATTGTCCAGGCGGATTTGCTCATCCCTGGCAAAGATGTATGGATAGCGGGCCTTTACGTCTTCAAACAACTGGTCAATCGTCTGTTTCAGCCGCCTTTGCCCGATTTCGGAACGGCGCTCATCGTTGCTGATGAAGAAACGCATTTCTCCAGTGGAAGTGTCTTCATCGTAAACCTTGCAGAATATCAGTTTGAGCAGTTCCTGAAAAGCGGGTTCTTTCTGCAAGCCCTGATTGCCGTAAATGTAGTTATGACAGCGTTTGAATATGGCAATCAGTTCTTCGTGAGCGGGGACAAGTTCGGAAAATGTGATAGGTTGTGGGGCTTCATAGCCAAAACGCGGGATGTCGGTCGCTTCGGCAAAATAAACTTCACCCGCTTCAGAGACAAGCCGCTCCCAGACCTGAAGTTCTGAGCCAATCCACATTCCAAACCGGGCGTTGGGACAGGCGGCAAGGTAAGATTTCAGTTGCTCGACGCCGTTATCTCGGTCGGTGGGGCGGACTTCTTCCCGTTTGCACTCCACAATGATCTTGATGTTTTCTTGTTTGTGCTCAACACGGGGCGGGAAGATGGCAATGTCCACCCGCTTCTTACTACTGCCGAGGTTGACGGTAAACTCGATTTCAATGTCCGCCTTGTCATAGCCATAGTCTTCCAACAGGCTACGCGCTATGCGCTGGCGGACATGTTCTTCGGGTGAATCAGGACGAAGTTTGCCTGTCACAACACACTGTAGTTTACCAGGTGGAATGAGTGTAATTGCTTCTTCTGCCATTGTTCATCCTTGTTTTCTACGCTATGCTGGTATGGAGTAAGCGGCATAACGATTGATTATACGGACTCCGTTTTTGCTCCCTCTATGGGAGGGTTATGCGGAGTTCGCATAATCCCCCGTGGGGTTGACTTTTGCGGCATCCATCGGGTACAATAAGACAAACGACCCAAATCTCTTCCTAATTTTCGCGCAACGTGCGCATCATGGCAATATCTGATTCGTGAGAACCCGAGCCTCGGCCACCACGGTTGCTGAACCGTGTCCGACAGACGCTGCGCAGCACGCACTCCTTCTATCGCACGGAGCAGGCCTCCGTCCATTGGATCAAGCGCTTTATCTTCTTCCACAACAAGCGCCACCCCACCGAGATGGGCGCCCCCGAGATCGAGGCGTTCCTCACCCACCTGGCCGTCAAGGAGAACGTGGCCGCCAGCACACAGAATCAGGCCCTCCAGGCCATCCTGTTCCTCTCTCGTGAGGTGCTCCGCACCCCGTCGCGGAGACCATCCACACCCTCCGCGTCACGACGCCCAAACGCCTCCCTCCCGTGCTCACCCGCCAGGAGGGCCGGCAGCTCTTCGCTTGCGCGTCAACGACCTCGATTTCTCCTATCAGACCATCACCGTCCAGCCCGCCAGGTTCATCTCGAACGGATCCGCCGGCAGTCTGGCGCCGGGATACGACGCCGTCTCCCTGCCCGATGCGCCGGCCCGCACGTATCCCCACGCGGAGCGGGAGGGGGCATGGCAGTGGGCGGTTCCCTCTCCTCGCCGCTGTGCCGCTCCCCGCTCAGGCGCAATCCGCCGTCACCGCATGGACCCGGCAATGCTTCAGCGGGCGGTGCGTCGCGCAGCCCGCGCCGCCGGAGTGACAAAGCCGGTCACCCCGCACACGCTGCGCCATTCCTTCGCCACCCATTTCCTACTGGGCAGGAACTCCTGGGTCATGAGGATGTCAAGACGACCATGATCTCCACCCATGTCCTCCAACGCGGCGGTCTCGCTGTCCGCTCTCCCCTTGGATCTCGCCCCTATTCCGTCCTGTTGCGCTGCGCGATTGCCGTGTCTGCTGTGCAGCGTTCCATCCACCCTGCCTGTAACCGGCAATCCGTTGCGCGGCGCCGATGGGCTGCGCGCCGGCGATGGTCCCCCGGCAAGGACGAGCGGCTCCGGCGTGTGGTCTGCTCCAGCAGGTTGCGGGACGGTGGTCGCGGCTGCGCAGGTGCAGCCCGTGCCATGGTGGGTGTGGCGGGTGGGGAAGCGCGTGGCGCGTACCGTGAGGTTCGTGTCACCGTCGTCGAGCACATCCATTGCGTCACCGGAGCGGTGGTGCCCCGGAGCCGCACGGAGCGTGAGCAAGGGCAAGCTAGTCCGCTGTCGCGGTGCGTATGACCGTACCGGTAGCGTGACCTCCGATCACGTCCGGGCGATCCGGCGGACATGCGGTGCGGCGCCGTAGGCAGCGGGGACGCACCGCTACCCCATCAGTATCCGACCGTACCGACGGCGATCAGGATGTACGCACAAAAAACCACACCGTCAAACCGATGCTGATCCATACAACCACGGTGCGAACCCGGCGGGCGTCAATGCGGCGGGCAATACCAGCTCCCTCATAGCCACCGATAATAGCGCCGGCGGTCATCACCACTGCCGGCAATTTGTGCGCTACGGCCTCATGCGTTTGCGACTGGGTCATGACCTGACCGGCTTCCGCCACGGCAATCAGCCACGCGGCCTGGACTCCGAGGCCGAGATCCTGGCCTACTTCCCGGCACTGGCTTCCTAGGTCTGAACCGGTCGCGGTGCCACCGCAGCACAACCGTCCTCTGGGTGCCTGCGCCTCGGTCAGCGGCAGTGGGCAGGCGCGGCTTTGACTGTGTCCAGGCCAGTCAGGAAGGGTAAGCCGTGCAACGATTCTTAAGGTGCAGGGACTTGACCAGTGCAACTCATCGGTAGCCAGCGCATCTTGTCTTTCACTCACCACAAACGCGTAAGGCCATATGCGTCAAATGCTGCATCGCTGCTCACAAGGGGCATTTGCTCAACCTGGGCCTGTGCCGCCAGCAAGCGGTCACAAGGGTCACGATGATGAAAGGGCAGGGTAGCCACCTTAGCGGTATGGCTCATCGTGATACCAAGTAACCCGATCCTATTCAGGCTTAATTGGTGTGGGATGAAAGTCTCAAAAGGCT
>QEXW01000088.1 GCA_003130845.1 Anaerolineae bacterium | reverse complement strand
GATAAAACGTTTGCGGCTGGTACCGATCGCGCTGCGATGGAAAAAGCCGCTCAGGAATTTGGTGTGGATTTGTGGGGCGAGCATGTCGGGAATGTGATTTACGCTATGCGTCGCATCGCTTCTGAACTGGGTTTGGAAGGGAATGCAAATCCATAAATTGTGATATACGTCACAGGTTTGCCATTTTGTTAGACTTTTTATCCCCCAAGAGGACTATTGATAGTTGACTGTAATTAAAATCTCTTGGTTTTTTTGAAAAATTGATTAGAATAAGGAATGTAAGTTCTTTGGGTGTTCCAAGAACGAATTTCTGAAGAAAGGAGGAAAAAACTATGCTGTTCTCGCTCAAGGAAAAAGGCCAGGGCATGGTTGAGTACGCGCTCATTCTGGTTCTGGTTGCCGTGGTCGTGATTGCCGCCCTCACCATCATGGGCCCGCTCGTCCGCAACGTCTTCTCCACCATCAACGCCAGCCTGTAACTTGCTTTTTGCTCACCATTTTTTTGTAAGATATTTCTTCTTATTCATCAATCAAAGAAAGGAAACCGCTATGTTGTTCTCTCTTAAAGAAAAAGCCCAGGGCATGGTTGAATACGCCCTCATTCTGGTTTTGGTTGCTGTGGTCGTGATTGCCGCCCTCACCATCATGGGCCCGCTGGTCCGCAACGTCTTCTCCACCATCAACGCCAGCCTGTAATCTGAATCGTTGTTGTGCCGCCATGTATGGTGGTTCGCTCATCGTAACCACTCCACCATATATGGCGGCATTTTTGTTATCAGATAGTTTTCACCAAGTGCTTCGTTGTTCTATCTGTTCGCTTCGTTTCTGGTTGTGTTGTCGTTTCTCGTCAGGAAACGGAAAAACGATTTTTCTCTAGCTTTATTTTCATCCCATCAGCCACTGCACAACCAGGAATCAGCCGTTGCTCACAAAGAAAGGGAGATAACCATGTTGTTTTCACTTAAGGAAAAAGGGCAGGGTATGGTGGAATATGCTCTTATCCTGGTTTTGGTTGCTGTAGTGGTGATTGCAGCGCTTACCATCTTGGGGCCGCGTGTTCGCAATGTTTTCTCCACTATCAACGCCAGCCTGTAACGTATTCTGCCATTTGAAAGGACCTCCGCGTTACACGGAGGTCCTTTTTTATTTTCCTTCTAGCCACATATAACGCTCAATAGGGATAGAAATGGGAGTATAAACGTAACCTTTGACGTATGGCTTGACCAGTTCATACGATAGGCTGTGAGTTAAGAACAAGACTGGGGCATCGTCTACGATGATTTGTTCCGCTTGTTGGTACATTGCGATACGTTTGTTTACGTCACGTTCGGTGCGAGCGGCTTCGAGCAGGGCATCGAGCGTTGGGTTACTGTAGTAGCCGCTGTTTTGTGTTGAACCCGAGTGAAATAGGACATCGGCAAAGTTTTCCGGGTCGGGGTAATCGGCGCACCAGCCGTAGTTAAATAATTGCCCATGTTGGACTGAATAGAGTGAGTCGTAGTAGAAGTTGGGTTCAATGTTCTCAACCGTGATGGTGACGCCTAGCACTTGTTTCCACATTTGGGCGAGTGCGGCAACGCGTTGACTGATGTAACTTCCGTAGCCGGCGCTGGTGAAGACAATCGGCGGCAGGTTTTCGGCTTTGCCGTATTTCGATTGGGATAGCGCTTGACGGGCAGCTTGTGGGTCGTAGGTGAGGCCTTTGAGGGCGATATTGAAGCCAGGTAAACCCGGCGGGAAAATGCCAATCGCCGGCAGGGCGCGCCCGCGCATGACGACATCAATGTATTGGCGGCGGTTGAAGGCTAGGCTGAATGCTTTGCGGACGTTGACATCGTCAAAAGGGGGTCGGGTGACATCAAATACGACGTAACTGGTGCATAAGTCTACACCGGTTACCAATTCGCTATGTAAGGGTTCTGTAGGGTCTGTAAAGCGGTCTACATAATAGGTGTACAGGCCCGTCATATCTACTTTGCCGCTTTCGTACAGACGGACGCTATCGCCGGTATAGAGGGTGATGACGATGTAACGGATGGAGGGCGCACCGAGGTAGAAATCGGTGTTGGCTTCGTAAATCATGACCTCGTTGCGCCGCCATTCTCTGAGTTTGTAAGGGCCGGTTGCGTTGGGTTTACGGTACCATTCTGGGCCTGACTCGACGTTGGCTTTGTCCACCACGAAGGCGGTCGGGTAGGTTAGTTTCATCAGAAAGTAAGGCTTGGGTGCGTCAATCGTCACCTGTAAGGTGTGGTCATCAATTACCGTGAGACCACTCACGGATTGGGCTTGGCCTTCATATACTTCGCGTATACCAACAATATCGCCCAAGTAGGTCAGCACGGTAGGAGATTGCAGCGCAGGGTTGGCGGCACGTGTCCAAGAATAAACCACGTCTTGTGCGGTCACCGGGCGACCGTTATGGAATTTTGCGTTTTTGCGCAAGTAAAAGGTATAGACCGTGCCATCTGGGCTGATGTCCCACCGTTCGGCCAGGTCAGGCACAAGGTTGAGACGTGGGTCAAATGATACCAGGCCGCTGAACAATCGTTTATCGCCCGCTGTGCCGGTAGTGGCTGGGTCGTAATTGCGCGGGTTGGTCGATTCGCTGCCTTCTAGCACCAGCGCTTCTTTGAGCGGGATGCCATATTGATACACCGGCCCGCTTTGGGCGATGCCGAGTAGAAACAAGCTGAGTGCAACAATCAGCCACAATGCTTTACGCATGGTTTTCTCCTTTCCGACTGCTTTGAACCAGGTAGATTACCACGGTCAGCAGCAGCAAAATCAATAGCCAGCCACAAAATAGACCAACAGCCGTCCAAAGCCAGAGCGGGTTCATTTCTTGAGAATTGTTTGGAGGGGGAGCGTCTGCTTTGGCGGTGGGTGTAGAAGTAGGTGGTGAAACAGAAGAGGTCGGTATGACGTATGGGGTTGGTGTAACGGCTACGGGCAAGCCGCGCATCGGTACAATCGTTGGAACATACGTAGGTTGGGCTGTGGCCGTGGGGTTCGGTGCAGCCACGCGTGGTTTGGCTCCAATGGCTGCCCGCCAAGCATCTTCTAGTCCTTCGACGTCAAATCCGTACACTTGGCGCAAGGCATCATCTATGGGGGTGCCATCTCGCAACGCCAATAAGAGGTCGTTCATCTTGGGTTGACCGTGTGTTTCAACCAAAAATTTGACGATACTGTAGGACTGGCTGTAGGATAAATTGGCTTTATCGGCCACTTCGGAGAAACCGCCACTGAGTGAACGCACTGTCAGTAACGTATTTTTCCGAATGGCTTGGTTGAGTTGTCGTTGCGAGTACGAATCAAGCCCACCTTCGCTGTAAACCGCCAAACCCTCGTTGAGCCAGGTAGGCACATCGCCTAAGCAGGAAAAGGTGAGGTTGCCCACTAGAACGTGAGTCAGTTCGTGAACCGTAGCATTTTTGCCCCACTCTAAGTTATTGGGCGCGATGCCGATGATGACGATGTTGAACTCGGGGAAAGCCATCCCGCCGGTCCAGGATGGTGTGTATAAGACAGCACTGCGCAGGGCATCGTAATCCCCATAAACGTAAATTTCGATGGTGCCGTTGGGTTTTAGGCCAGCGCTTTGTTCGTTGCGCGCTAACCCTTGTCGGGCAGCGGCCAAAATTTCGCGTGCAAAGGCCTCATTTCCTTTGTACCAATGAACGCGTACGTTGCGCTCCGTAAGAGTTTGCCACTTGTAGGTCGAATCGAGCCAGGTGATGGTTTTCTTTTCGGTTAGGCTTTGCTGTCCGTTGGCGTCGGTGATGCGCCAGCGCCACCAAATGGTTGCTCCAGGGGGAATGGAGCCGGATTGGCGCATATCCCAGGTCCACTGCACGTTGATTGTTTTGCCTGGGGTGAACTCAGGAAAGGCTTTGGCAATTACTTCTCCGCAGGTCAGTTGGTTATCACCGTATTCCAACACGACAGATTGGATGGAGGCGTTCGCGGTGAGTTGCGCTCGAAATGTGATGGTGTTTGGAAAGTTGAGAATGGCTTCATCCGTGTTCGCACGGGGTATATTCGCTGCGTTGGCGCTGAACGGGGTAACGAGAAGAGTGAACAGAACCAGCAGCGCGAGGCACAAGCGCTTCATAAACTTAACCCTCCTTCAAGGGGCGACGATTAACTTTTCATATTTTACAACACAAAAAAACAATAAGCAGACCGAGTGCTGCTGTTATAATCGGACTCGTGAAGGAAAAATATCACCGCGCCCTAACGCGAGAAGCCTTGCATTTGCATTTTAGCCCCGTTGCACTCGCTGAAGTAATCCATGCCAATGTGGGGCAAGATGCCATTCGCTACCAGTTTGGGCATGACCATTTCCACTATGATAACAATGCGTTTCGGGCGGGTGATGCCTACGTTGCTGAACAGCGCCGCTTGGTCATTGAAACCTTGCAAACGAATGGCTTGCCCCGTTTGGCGCGTGCGGCCTTTGGACGGTTGACCCATACGGTGCAAGATTTCTACGCCCATAGCAACTATGTGACGCTATGGCGTGAGCGATACCCCGCAGCCACGCCGCAGGAGATTGAGCCTAGCGTGCCTGAAATTTTGACCAGCCCTCGCCTATCTTCTGGGCGAATTTATGCCCCGTTGGAATATCTCTCCTTTTTTCCCTTCCTTGCACCGGCGGTTCTTCCGCTTTTACCGCGCGATTCACATGCTTGGATGAATAAAGACGACCCCTTGCGCCCTGATTTTGAGTATGCGTACAGCGCAGCCTTTAAACGTACGCAGCGCGAGTTCGAACAAATTTGCCAGGCGCTTTCGACCGCACAGTGTGCTGTTTTTCTTGGGAAAGTCTAACACAGCCGAACGGCACGTACTGCTAGGCATCATGTTTGAAGCTACGAGAGGATTATAATCATCTTATGGATACCAAAATGCAATTAAACGAAGCTCTTAAGCAGGCTATGAAGGCGGGGGATGAATTGCGCAAGCGCACGTTGCGCATGGCTCTGGCAGCCATTAAGCAAGCCGAAGTGGATCGGCAAGTGACATTGGATGACGCTGGAATCTTGGCTGTGCTTCAGAAAGAAATCAAAATCCGCAAAGAAGCGCTGGAAGAAGCCCAAAAAGCGGGCCGCAGCGATCTTTCTGCCGATGCCCAAGCCGAAATCGCGGTGTTGAGTGCTTTTTTGCCAAAAGGGCTGAGCGTTGACGAATTGCGGGGGTTGGCTCTACAAGTGATTGTTGAAGTGGGCGCTAGCGGTCCGGCAGATATGGGCAAGGTGATGAAGGCGATGATGTCAAAGGTGGCTGGTCGCGCGCCGGGTGACCAAGTTAGCGCTGTTGTGCGTGAATTGTTACAGTCGTAACCATGAACCAACCGCCACGCTGGTGGCAGCAGGTAAGCCGCCACGATGTTCTTGCTCTCATTTTGTTGGTTCTGACCGGTTTGGTTGCGTATGCGGTTCTGATGTTACCGATTTCGGTCAGTGGCACAACCTTGCCTGTCCGAGTAGGCCAAGTGGCGGCACAAGATTACACGGCTCCCTCCAATGGAGAATATATCAGCGATGTGCGCACTTCGCTGGCGCGTGATGCGGCCGAGCGCGCGGTTGCTCCCATTTATACATCTCCCGACCCGGCGATTGCTCGGCGTCAGATAGCGCGTCTGCGCGCTGCGCTGGAGCGGGTGGATTTGATTCGTGCTGACCCGAATCTTTCTCTGGAGCAAAAACGTGAGGCGCTC
>QEXW01000087.1 GCA_003130845.1 Anaerolineae bacterium | reverse complement strand
TGACGACCTGGTAAAAATACGGAGGAAAAATTCCGTAATTTTACGGATGACAATTTTGCAACACAGGGGTAGGATTGGCTTTGTTCGTCAAATCCAAATACCAGAATGGTAACGCGCTTTGCAGAAAGACATGCGGACAGATGAAAGCGAGTACTCACAAGACAATTTTAATTATAGGAATAGTTCTACTAACCTTTCTGATTGTAGCCGTGCTTCTCGAGAGTCAAACCAGGTTGTTCCATCGCTGGTATGATGACGTGATTCTCGACAATAAGAATCACTACATCCCCTGCGAGGCATTACCGACAGAATCTGTGGTAAAGGAGACGTTGGATTCCCATCAGGAGGTCATTCGAAAAATCGAACAGGTTAATCCTGGGAATGTAGGCGTCTTTATCGATACTTTTACTTGTCCCGGAAGGGCCGATTTGGTGATATGGTATGCATCCCACAAGGACAGGCAAGCCATTGAGCAAATCTTGCAAGACGAAACTTTTTTTGGCGTACCCTATCGGCTGCGCAACCAGTAAAGCAAGGTTTGTTTTTTCACAGAACCTATTCCACTCCCTTCAGGATGATTATGAAAACGGTAGTCTTTATGAAATATGTGGCGGTACTGCTCCTGGGAGTCCTTTATGGGTGTGCTCCTGCTTCGATACCAACTTCCAGCACGGAGAGTCCCAAACCAACCAACACGCCGCGAGCTGTCGAACCGCCAACCGTTCAACCGTCAGTCACCGCAACAACCAACCCAAAATACCAGGAAATTGTCGAGGAGATATTGCGCTTGACGGATGAATACAATGCCCAGGTCGAACGATTCCGGCAGATGGAAGGGGTGGAAATCATCATCGACCCTCAAGCTGGCAAAGAGACTATGGATTTAAGCCAACAGACCATTGAGCAGTTAACCCCTCTTAATACACGGAGGAAAAATTCATGACCTTGACCAGGAATATTGGAATCTTTATCAAAAAGAACATATCCCAGAACCATTGCCCATGAATTTGAGCAAAGATGAACTTAAGCAGGCTATTAAACGCGCAGAAGATGAATTCAACGTTTGGCTCTCAAAAGAAATGCAAAGCGGAAAAATCATTAAATATTTCGACCCCGGTCAAAAAGTATTCGTTGGCGGTTTAATCGCTGAGTCAAGCGCGCTTTATCGCTGGAAATGGGCATATATTGTACGTCTGTCAGCCCTGTACGCTGCGCCAGAGCGGGATTTGATGAGGTTGGATATTCAAACGATTCAACGTATTGACCCCGGCGAGGTGACCTATATGAGCCGTTCCGCCAACCCGGCCTATCGCGTGGATATTGACCTGACCACTTACGAAACCGCAACAGCCCGTTATGACGTTTATACGGAGACGCATGAAGTGATAGAAATCGTTGCCAAATCTCCAGTCACCGATACTACCGGGGAACGGGCTGCGCTGGAAAAACGCGCCAGGGAATGGGCAGCGCTGATTTCTCCGGGCTGGAATATAGAAACCCTGGCACTCACCTACAACGAAAAGGTGAACGTGTACTTTTTCCGCTGGACAGATACCAGCAAACCCTTGCTGGATGATGGCCAAACCCATCCATTTATCCAGGTGGGGTTGAACGGAAACGGTGAATTGTTGACCTACTACAACACCCTGCCGCTTTCACGCTGAGTTTGTCTGGAACGCAGTTACAGTTATCCCGGCCTCGCGCCGGGATTTTTGTGTTATGATTTTTCCATCATCAGGAACCCAGAAAGGAACCCGACTCAATGCCGCCAAAAATAACCGTCCTGATTGTCGATGACCATCCGATTGCCCGCGCCGGGATTCGGGCGGTGATTGAGCAGGCAGACGATATGGAAGTGGCAGGGGAAGCGCAGGATGGAGACGAGGCCATGCGGCTCGTGGAACAACTACGCCCGAATGTGTTGCTGCTCGACCTGAAAATGCCCGGCGTCCGCGCCTGGGAGGTCGAAAAATGGGCGCGCGAAAACTACCCTGAAATTGCCGCGCTCGTCCTCACCGGCCATGACCGCGATTTTTATCTCGCGCGCATGGTGGAAGCCGGCGTAGCCGGGTATCTCGATAAAAACGAACACCCCGAACGATTGCTGGCGAACATTCGCGCCGCCGCGCGCGGCGAAACCTTGTTCACCCAGGAGCAGTTGCAGCGCGTCCTCCAGTGGCAGCAAACGGCCGGCCGCAAATGGGACAGCCTGACCGAGCGCGAGCGCCAGGTTGCCCGCCTGCTCGTCGAAGGCAAAAGCGACTCAGCCATCGCGGAGGCCCTCGAAATCCAGCAGCGAACCGCATCGTCGCATGTCTCCAGTCTGCTCAAAAAATTGGAACTCGATTCGCGCCAGGAAGCGATGGCCTGGCTGGTGAAGCACATCCCCGAAATGTCTGACGACCTGTAAAAAGCGAAAAAAACAGGGGACTGTCCCAAAAAAGTAGGGCGGCCTGCGCATCTGGCGGCAATCAAAAACAGCGACCACCATCTCTGGCGGTCGCCATCTGCTTTTTAATGAGCTTTTTCGATAGCCCCTCATCTTCTCTCTTACCACCCCTCCGCCAGGCGCAGGGCGTGTTTTTCGGGCAAGCCGGCAGCGCGGATGCGCTTTTGAACTGCCTCGATGTCATACATCACACGGCGGGGTTCCCAAGTTTCATTTTCGGGGTCAAAAATTGCGTAAGAAGCGCGCGGGTCACGGTCGCGGGGCTGCCCCACGCTGCCTGGATTGAGAATGGCACGTGGCTGAAGTTTGTACACCTCGTTGGGATGCAAAATCTCCAGTGAGACTCGGTCACGTTCCATGTCTAGGCGGAACATGCATTGAATGTGGGAATGCCCAATAAAACAATAGGGTGTTTGGAATGCCTCGAAATTCAGCCGTGCTACCAGCGTGTTGAGGATGTATTCCCAGACAGGGTCACGTGGGCTGCCGTGCGCTAAAGAGACGTTTGCCCGGACTTGTGTTTCTTGCGGCAGGCTTTCTAAAAACGATGCGTTTTGCGGCGAAAGCGCTTGTTTTTGCCACAGCAGAGAACGGCGCGCGTCAGTATTGAAAACCGCGTAGTCCATCTGTCCTAGCACGGCTACATCATGGTTACCAAGCATGCAGGTCAGGTTGTTGATTTGCCGTATGCGTTCTACCACCTCGTTGGGGTCGGGGCCGTAGCCAATCACATCGCCCAAGCACCAGGTTTCGTCCACTTGTCCGGCATCATCTAGCACTGCCTCCAGCGCACTCAGATTGGCATGAATATCGGAAATGACTAAAATGCGCATACTACTCCAGGAGAGCCGCGACCTGCTCAAGGATGATTTGTGCAACTTCGTCTTTGCTCATGAGGGGAAAAGATTGGCGCCGGCCATCCGCATAGAGCAAAGTAATGCGGTTGGTATTCACGCTAAACCCAGCATCAGGGGCGGAAATATCGTTGGCTGCAATCAAATCTAATTTTTTGGAAGACAATTTGGCCAGCGCATTTTCCAGCAAGTCGTGGCTTTCAGCGGCAAAGCCAATCACCGCTTTCAAACGCTTGAGACGATGCCGTAGATTGGCTACTGTGCCGAGCACATCGGGGGCGGCTTCTAGCTCAAGGTGTGGAATGCCTTCATTTTTTTTGAGTTTGTGCGTTGCGACCTGCTTTACTCGAAAATCGGCCACTGCAGCGGCCATAATCAACCCATCCGCGGATTCGATGGCGCTGAGTACGGCCTCTAGCATTTCTTGCGCGGTGCGCACTTCCAGTACCTGCGCGCCGACCGGCGGAGTCAGCCCCGTTGGGTGCGTCACCAGCGTCACCGCCGCGCCCTCGTCCAGCGCGGCCTGTGCTAGTGCGTAGCCTTGCTTGCCAGAAGAGCGGTTGGTAATGTAACGTACCGGGTCAATTGGCTCTTGTGTGCCGCCGGCTGTGATGACCAGGTGCTTGCCAGCCAGGCGACCATGACGTCCGAGCGCCAGGCGAATATGCCCCAGGATTTCTGCTGGCTCAACCATGCGTCCCAAACCCACCAACCCGGATGCCATGCGTCCCTCAGCCGGTCCGATGAAGAGCACGCCGCGCTCCTTCAGGGTTCGGACGTTCGCTTGCGTGGCCGGGTGTTCGTACATGCCCGCGTCCATCGCTGGGGCAACCAGGATGGGGATTTCGCGGGTTTTTTCTCCTCCGGCGGCGAGCGCCGTCACGGTCAGCAGGTTATCGGCAATGCCATGTGCCAGTTTTGCCAGCGTATTGGCGGTGCAGGGTGCAATCACCAGCAAATCGGTGCTGTGCCCCAGCCCGACGTGCAGGATGTGCGCCTCGCCGCCCCACAAATCGGAGTCGGTATAGGCGCGGCGGCCTGTCACAGATTGGAAAGTGAGTGGGGTGATGAATTTTTCGGCTCCAGCGGAGAGAATTACATCTACCTGTGCGCCCTGCTGGGTTAGTTTGGAAGCCAAATCGGCGGCTTTGTAGGCCGCAATGGAACCGGTCACGCCTAGGATGATGTGTTTGCCTTGAAAAACCGCCATATCGTCCGATTATACTGCCAACCGTTGTGCATCTCTAATTTCATTATTGTTAAATTCGATTCGCTGCAAAGTAACCTGTTGTTCTAGTAAAATGTGGCTTCCCAGCCGCGCATTTCGTCTCCATTATATTGAAAGCGCGCCGAAAAAATTTTATCTTCCTTTAGCCAGGGCAAGAAGACCTGGTCGGATGGCCATAATGGCAGGGAGAGAATTTGTTCATCCGAAATCCAAGCCAGCTGCCCTTCCGATGAATCGGTTAGCGTGCCATGGAAGTGCTCGGCTGTGAATACCCACACGTACCAATCCTCGCCCTTGAAATCTGCAAACACCAACAGTCCGTGATAGCGCGGTTGGATAATTTCCAGCCCCGATTCCTCCCTGACCTCGCGAATGACACATTGCTCTGGCGATTCGCCAGGTTCTAGTTTGCCGCCCAGCCCATTCCATTTACCGGCGTGAATATCCCCCGCGCGCTTCATGCGGTGAATCATCAAGGTCTTACCATCGCGTTTGACATAACACAAGGTGGCTAGTTTCATGAGATTACAAAGGCTGTTAGGCAAGTCAGCAAGGCAAAGAGGATAGACAGGCTGGCTAGCGTCAGCCCGCTCAGTTTTCCCCAACCTTGCGCTTGGCTTTCTGTGCGGCGTGCCATTTGATATGGTAAGTACATGGCCAGGCCGATGATGAGTGGTTCAAACATCCATAGGAAAGTCCAGTCGGCCCAGCGGCTCGTCAAGGTGCTGTAAGTGAGCAAGCTGGCATTGGCAAGCAGAATAACTCCCGGTGTTAGCATCCAGGGCGTTTGTGTGCCCCAGCCAATGAAGCCGAGCAGAGCAGTGATGAGAAAGAGCTCGAATGGCCAGGCATACCAAAATAAATTGCCAGTTCCCCATTTGTTTAGAAAAGCTGCAAACAGGTTGACCACGGTGAATAAAACCAGGCTGATGAAGGCTGCCGAAATCGGGCTAATCGGTCGGATGCGCGACACAAGGGTTTCAAGCAGGTTTGTTGGGGGGTGGGAAGAGGGTTGCGCTTGACCTAGCCAAGGCGCAGGGGAGTTCTCTAGGGCGGTCTCTTCTTCGGTAATTGGTTGTTTGACTATCTGAAGGCGGGCGGGTCCTGAAATTACGACGCTGTGTGGCCGGCCCAGGCTAGATACATTTTCCGGTGGTTGGGTTGCCATGACTTGTTCGAGCATTTCTGCAGCGCTCTGAAACCGCTCCGCTGGGTCTTTGGAGAGTGCTTTTAGGGTGATGTAATCCCACACGGGCGGCAAAGAGGGAGCGAACCGGCTAGGGGGAGGCACCGGCTCGTTGAGGTGTTTGAGCAAGATGGCAAGTGGGGTTTCGGCATCAAACGGTGTGGAGCCGGTCAGCATTTCATACAGGACGATGCCGAGCGAGTAGATATCGCTGCGCCCATCGCAGGTACCTTTCAACCCTTGTTCAGGCGACATGTAGTGAAGTGTGCCAAGGAGCGCGCCGGTGATGGTATATTGTGTGGCGCCCAAGATTTGGGCAATCCCAAAATCGGTCAAAACGGCTTGGCCGCGCCGCGTGAGCAAGATGTTCGAAGGCTTAATATCACGATGGATGACCCCTTCGCGGTGAGCATATTCTAGCCCGTTAAGCACATCGGTCAGAATGTGCATAACTTCAGCCAATGGCATGCATTTGCCGCGCACACGGTATTGATTCAGGCGGGCGCGTAGCGTATCACCCTCCAGCAACTCCATGACCATGTAGTAAAGGTCATCTTGCACATCGAAATCGAAGACCTGCACGATGGATGGATGACGCAGCGCAGAGACGGCGCGTGCTTCTCGGCGAAACCGCTCTAGGAATTCCTCTTGTTCCAATAGGTCAGCGCGTAAGACTTTAATGGCAACATACCGGTCCAGCTGTGGGTGATAGGCACGATACACCTGTGCCATTCCACCGCGTCCTAAGGCTTGCAGGATGCGATATTTGCCCAGCGTTTGACCTTCCAGATTGTTTGGCATTCGTCGGGACTTTCAATCTTCTGGAGAGGGTGTGTGGCTTTCGTGGCTATGCTCGTGACCGCCGAACTCTTGTGTGCCTATGCTTTCGCCCCAATCGGGCATGTTTTTTTCGATTTCTTCGGGGCTCTGACCGGCTTCCAGGCGCTCGACGATTTCATCGAATTGGGGAGGCATTTCCTCGCCTAGGGCGCTGCCCATCTCGCGGAACATGCGGCCCATGGCGCGTGGGTCATCTTCTACGCTGGCGAATTTGGAAGGGTCTGCAAAAGCTGCTAGGCGTGCTTCTTCTCCTTTTAGCACGCGTACGCGTGGCACGCGCCGGCTGACGTTGTCGCTTCCACAGTGAGGGCAGTTAACTGATTTGACACCATATTCCTGGTAGGTCATAAAAATATCGAAGCGTTTGCGACAAGTATGGCAAGTGTAATCGTAAGTGGGCATACATCTCTTTCCGTGAGCAATCTGAAGGATTCTTAAGCGATTCCAGGTGTTATGACTTGTTGCATGTGGGGGCAGCGAGTTTCTTTTTGTCCCAGACCGGAGGAAGGGGAAGCAGGCTAAATAATTTGCTTGAATCATCGGCGGTACCTCAATTTTAACGAACTTTGCTGAAGTAAAATAGGGGTATGAATGAGACCAATTTCAAAGTGATTGACCCCAAACCCTTGTTGATTGTCATTTCTGGCCCTTCGGGGGCAGGCAAAGACACCATCGTGCAGCGTATGAAAGAGCGCGGCATGCCTTTTCATTTTGTAGTGACCGCGACGACTCGTCCGCGCCG
>QEXW01000086.1 GCA_003130845.1 Anaerolineae bacterium | reverse complement strand
TCATGAAAGCCTCCTGACAGAGTTTTGTTTCGCAACTACACTCTATTCAGAAGGCTTTCACTTTTCAAGACCCAAAACGAAAAGGCCAAAGTCGAGGGCCTTGGTTTTTCTTGTTCTTTACTTTCCGCCTTGTTCTTTGTGCTGTCGTACCAATTCGCGGCGCAAAATTTTGCCAACGGTGGTTTTGGGCAGTTCTGTGCGGAATTCGATATGCGTTGGGACTTTGTAGGCCGCAAGACGCTCTTTACACCAGGCCTTGATTTCCTCTTCGGTCAGGCTTTCGTCTTTTTTGACAATCCAGGCTTTGACCGTTTCTCCACGATAGGGGTCGGGAATGCCTGCGACACCGCATTCTAACACTTTGGGATGCGCAATGATAACCTCTTCGACCTCGCGTGGCCAGACCTGGAAACCGCCCGGCTTAATCAGTTCTTTCTTGCGGTCTACGATGTAAAAATATCCATCCTCGTCCATGCGGGCAATATCACCGGTGAATAGCCAGGGAGCGCCATCCCCTAGGTCGCGCAAGGTGTTGGCGGTTTCGGTAGGCATGTTGTGATAGCCTTTCATCACCTGCGGGCCGCGAATCACCAGTTCACCGATTTCGCCAGTAGGCAGTTCTGTCACTCCATCGTCAAGGCTGATGATTTTGCATTCGACATCAGGCAAGGGCATGCCAATCGAGCCGGTTTTGTTGGTGCCGAACATCGGGTTGCAGTGTGTGGCCGTAGGGGCTTCCGAAAGCCCATATCCTTCAAATAGTTTGCCACCGGTCAGGGCTTCGAACTTTTCTTTGGTTTCACGTAGCAGCGGGGCCGAGCCGGAGATGCAGGCTTTAATGGAGCGTAGGTTATATTTGCCTGCGGCAACATCCGGGTGGTTGTTGAGGGCGTTGTAGAGCGTTGGTACGCCGGGGAAAATGGTTGGCCGATATTTGTTGATGTTCTCTAGCACGTCTTTTAGGTCGCGTGGGTTGGGAACCATGACCATGGTAGCGCCAGCGGCTAGGGCAAAGTTCATGCCTGCGACCATGCCATAAACGTGGAAGAGTGGGATGGCCATCAGCATGATGTCTTTGCCTTCTTCTAAGGCTTTGCCCATCCAAGCCTTAATTTGCAGGGAATTGGCCACGATGTTGCGGTGTAAGGCCACTGCACCTTTTGAAATGCCCGTGGTGCCACCGGAATATTGGAATAGGCAGGTGTCCTCCGGCCCGATGTCCAATTTAGGTCGGTCGGCGGGGGTGTATTTTTTGAGTATGTCTTGCAGCCAGACATCACCGGGCTGTAGCCCACCTTCGATGCGAAAACCGCCTTTCTTTTCGCGTGCCAAGGTGAACAGGATGCGTAAAACGGGCGGCAGATATTCTTTCAGGTTAGTTACGACTAAGGTTTTGATTTTGGTTTTGGGTTGCACGGCTTTGATGGTCTTGTAAAAGTTGGTCATTACGAACATGACCTCAATGCCCGCATCGTTAACCTGATGCTCGATTTCGTTGGGCGTGTAGAGCGGGTTGGTGGCTACCACAACACCGCCCGCTTTGAGAATGCCAAAATAGCACATCACAAATTGTGGTGTGTTTGGCATGAAAATGCCTACGCGGTCGCCTTTTTTGACGCCCATGGCAGCCAGCGCGCCGGCAATCCGGTCGGTGAGTTCATTCATTTCGCGGAATGAAATAGTGGCGCCTTTGAATAGAGTGCAGGGCCGGTCTGGGTACTTGCGCGCCGATTCTTCCAGGAAGTGGAATAATGGCACGTTGGGGTATTGCAAGCTGGCTGGAACGCCCTCGTCATAGTTTTTCAACCACGGACGGTTTTCCATCGTCACTTCTCCTTTTGTTGTGTGTTTTTACTTTTTTTAGATTTGTCGCAGACGACCGTGCAGTTAAAAGTATAAAGAAACACAATCAAAAGTCAACAAAAGGAAAAAATTCACAAATTTTGGCGGATATATCGCTCTAGTTCCTCCAGGTCAATTTGCCTGGCATCTAGCCAGTGAATGGCGGGGTCAGTTTCTTTGAACCAGTTGGCTTGTCGGCGCACGAAAATGCGTGTTAGACGTTTCATTTGTGTTTTTGCTGCTTCCAGGCTCATTTCGCCGCGTAACACCGCTGCTGCTTCGCGGTAGCCAATGGCTGACATAGAGGGTAAGTCAGGGGAGTAGCCTCTTTGCAGCAAACGTTGAACTTCTTCGAGCAATCCGTTGGCGAACATGGCCTCGATGCGTTCATCAATCCGCCGGTAGAGTTCTTCTCGTGGTCGTTTTAGCCCGAGGGTGATGAGGTGGTAGGGTGAGCCGCTGCTGCGTTTTTGAGCAGAAAAGGGGTATCCGGTTGTTAGGATGACCTCCAGGGCGCGTATGGTGCGGCGCAGGTTACGCGGGTCAATGGAATCAGCCGCGATAGGGTCAAGCACCCTTAGTTTGGCGTGTAGCCAATAAGGGTCATGAGTTTTGGCGAGGTTTTCTAAAATATTGCGCAGGTCTGGGTGGGGTTGTACTTCGGGCGGGACCCATCCTTGCGTAACGGCACGTATGTATTGCCCTGTGCCGCCTACGAGCAAAGGCAAATTGCCGCGCCGATAAATGCCCTCGATGGCTGTTTGTGCGCGCTGCTGAAACAAGGCCAGTGACCAGGTTTCATCTGGTTCAGCTACGTCAATCAGATGGTGTGGCACACCACGCCGCTCTGTGAGGGATGGCTTGGCAGTGCCAATGTCCATACCCCGATAGAACAAGCGCGAATCGGCTGAAACGACCTCGCCGCGCAGGCGCAATGCCAATTCAATCGCCAAGTCGGTCTTGCCGACCGCGGTTGGGCCTACGATTACAATCAAAGGAGAGACGAGCGACAAAGTGGGTTTACACTCTCAAAAGACAATGGCGTTGGATGTTCAAGTTGGGGACAGGTCTCTATTATAAGCGGATGCCACAATAAATGCGGGGCATGCGCAGTACAGATTGGTAAAAAACGCTAATTTTCAACCCCTGAATTTTAGAAACCCGTGTAAAATCAGCCAGCATATCTTAATCTTGGGAACTAAGCGAACGCGAACCCCTGTTTTGATGTTTCTTCTGATTGTGCGGGGGTTGGCGCTCCCTGAGTTCCGGGGAGTTTTCTGGTGTTGGAAATTAACGAACCTCTCACGGAGCGAGCGGGCAGTGAAACGCCCGCGCAGTTGGCAAAGCGGCTTAACTTGCCGTTTGATGATTTGCGTCTACTTACCCGCGCTCTCACCCATCGCTCGTATGTCAATGAGCATCCCGATGTTCCTGCCGATAATGAACGGCTGGAGTTTTTGGGAGATGCGGTGTTGGATTTTCTAGTGGGGGCATGGGTATATAATGCCTATCCCGAAATGCCAGAAGGTGAACTGACCCGCATGCGCTCGGCGCTTGTACGCACCGAGACGCTGGCCGATTTTGCACGGCAGCTGGGTTTAGGCAATGCGATGCGCCTGGGGCGTGGTGAGTTGCATGGTGGTGGGCGCGACCGTGACGCTCTTTTGTGTGCGACCTTTGAGGCGATTGTTGGTGCGCTCTATCAGCATAAAGGACTGGAAGCGGCGCGTGCTTTTGTTATGCCCTTGCTGGAACCTGCCGCTGAGAGAATTTTCTTGCAAATGCACACACTCGACCCCAAATCGCGCTTGCAGGAGTGGGCGCAAGCCCACAAATTGGGGACGCCGCAATATGTCACCCGCGATTCAACTGGGCCAGACCATGCGCGTACATTTCAAGTGGATGTATATATCGGTGGTAAGTTGATGGGCAGCGGTTCTGGTTCGTCTAAGCATGTTGCCCAACAAGCAGCAGCACAAAGCGCGTTGAATGGAATTGATGCTTGATAGGGTGGTTAGGATTGCCTTGAATCCTTTGTGATAGATTATTCTTTGCGATTGTACATCAATTATGCCTCTTCGCCTTAAATCTCTTGAATTACACGGTTACAAAACATTTGCTTCTAAAACGGTTTTTGAGTTTGCCGATGGTATTACTGCTATCGTTGGCCCAAATGGCTCAGGAAAATCGAATTTTGCCGATTCCTTGCGTTGGGTACTAGGAGAGCAATCGGCAACGTTGTTACGGGCCAAGAAAACGGAAGATATGATTTTTTCCGGCTCGGAACATCGTCCACGCGCTGGGATGGCTTCTGTTACCATCACGTTTGATAACTCGACCGGTTGGCTGCCGGTGGATTTTTCGGAAGTTGCCATTACCCGCCGGGCCTATCGTGATGGACGGAATGAGTATCTGCTGAATGGCCAAACGGTACGCTTGCGTGATATTAACGAGTTGCTGGCACAATCGGGCCTCTCGGAACGCACTTATACCATCCTCGGGCAAGGCATGGTGGATGCCTCGCTGGCACTGAAAGCTGACGAACGTCGTCGCTTGTTTGAGGAGGCTGCCGGTATTGGCTTGTATCGCGCGCGTCGTGAAGAAGCCCTACGGCGGATGGAAAATACGCAGCGTAACTTAGAACGCGTGCTAGATATTTTGGCGGAGTTAGAGCCGCGTTTGCGCGGATTGGAGCGGCAGGCCAAGCGAGCCCAGGAGTATCAACAACTGCAAGCCGACTTGAAATTGATTTTACGCGAGTGGTATGGGTATCACTGGCATCGTGCTCAGAAAGAGTTGATGGAAGCCCAGGCCTTTGTCCGCCAGCAAGAAGCCCGCCTGCATGAGGCGCGCGAGACGTATCGCAGCCTGACCGAGGGCTTTGCTAGCACCCGTTCCCGCTTGCTTAATTTGCGCGCCCAACTGAATGACTGGCACCGTCAATCGGCCGGATTACATAACCGGCGTGAGGCCATCAGCCGTGACCTGGCCGTGTTGGAGGAGCGCCGTCGCTCTCTGACCGAGGGACGTGCCAACGCCGTAACCGAGCAACAGCGTCTGGCTGATGAGCAACATGCTGCTGAAGAGCGTGTGCAGGAAGCGCGTGCTGAGTTAGAGCGCATTCAATCTGAAACTGCTGAAGCGAAAGCACAAGAAGCCGCCGCCAAAGCCACCTTGGCGGCACGACAAATGGAACGGGCTGGCGTAGAACAAAAACTGAATGCAGTCCGCAATCAGATGAATGACTTGAGCACACGCCGGGCGCGACAACAGGCACGTTTACATGAACTCAAAAACCGGATTGATGCTCTTCGCCAAAAGTTGCGCGATGCAGATGTGGTGATTGCCACGGCGGAGCAGACTTTTGTCGCAGCGGAGAAAAAATACCTGGCTGCACAAAAAAACCGGCAGGAGGCCGAAACAACCCTGCAGCAAGCGGAAAACGACCTGACCAAAGTTCGTCAGCGGTTATCGGAATTGGAAACGACGCGACGCGCAAAGCAAGATGAGCGCAGCTTGAAGGCAGGTGAACAAGTCCGTCTGCAAGCGCGTTTGGATGTGCTGGAACTGGCCGAAAAATCGCTGGCCGGTTACGCTGAAGGAGCGCGCTTTTTATTGGATGCGGCGCGCCAATCCAAATGGAATGGTTTGAAGGGTGCACTTTCGGCCGTGATGGAAGTGCCTGCTGCGTATGAGGTGGCACTGGCGGCTGCTTTGGGTGACGCTTTCGACGTGCTTTTGCTTGAATCGGAAGCCAGTGTAGAACAAGCGCTCGATTTGCTGGAACAGTCGGCGGGTCGGGCTGTGCTCTTACCGCTCAGCACACAGCAAGAGCGTGCTTATATCAATCAGTTGGAACTGCTTAAACGAGAGGGGGCATCATCTATTCTTGGTTGCGCTGCGGAATTGGTGCGTGTTTCGGCGGAGTTTCAACCTGCAGTAGAGGCTTTGCTCGGTGATGTGGCTGTGGTTGAGGACCGGGGTAAGGCTCGACAGCTGCGCGCACAGTATCCGTTGGTGCGTTTTGTAACGTTGAAAGGGGAAGTGTTCCGTCCTGATGGATTGATTGCCGCCGGGCGGGAGACACGCGCTGCTGCGCTGAGCCGCCCACGTGAGAAGCGTGAACTGACCGAGCAATTGGCACAGGTGTTAGGTGAGTTGAATGTTCTGGCAGAGACGCTCACCAATCTGAATACAGAAATGGCTTTTGTTCAAAAGGAGATTGCTGGGCGTGAAGAAGCGCTTCGCAAGGTGCGTAAGGCGTTGAATGACGCCGCTCAGGCTGAACAGCAGGCCGCCCTGGCGCTGGAATCGGCACGTCGGCAGCGTGATTTTCAGACCGGACAAAAAGATGCTTTGCAAAAAGAAATTCGCGAAGCGGAGCGTGAGCAAACTGAAACTACGTTGATGTTAGAAGATGTGGAAGAGCGTTTAGGAGTGGCACAGGAATCTCTCCGTAAACTGAACGGAGAATTGGCCGGGTTATCGCTAGAAGAACCGCTGGCACAAGTAAACTATTGGGCTGCTCGGGTGTCGGTTTCGGAACGGACAGTGAATGATGCCCGCACTCGTCTGAATGAGCGGATGCAGGCTTTAGAGAGAATCCAGAAGCAGATCCAAACTGCTCAGCAGCGCGAGCGAGAGGTAGAAACAGCCTTAGTGAACCTCGAAGCACAGCAGGAACGGTTACAAGCCGATGAACAAGTGTTGCATCAGCAAATTGAGGTTTTGCGAGCGCAGATTGAACCGGCAGAGGCGCAACTCACCCAGGCCGAACAAGAGGAGGCTGCTTTACAAGAGCGAGAATTGGCTGCGCAGAAGTCGCTGGCAACCGTGGAGCGCTTCAACGCACAGGCCCAATTGGAGTTGGCACGCAAACAAGAAGCACTTGAAACCTTGCGGCGGCGAATTGAAGAAGATTTCGGCCTAGTTCAATTCGAGTATGAAACCAATGTCACCGGCGCCGTGCCTTTGCCGCTTGGTGAAATGGTAGAGACTCTGCCGTATATCACTGAACTTGCGCCTGAATTGGAAGAAGCGCTAACTCAAAAGCGCGCTCAAATTCGGCGCATGGGGGCGGTGAATATGGAAGCCCAGCAAGAATACGAGTCGGTCAAGGAACGGTATGACTTTATGACTAGCCAAGTGGCCGACCTGCGGCAGGCGGAAGCGGATTTGCGTCAGGTGATTGCAGAGTTGGATGAGTTGACTCGCAAGGAGTTCACGAAAACCTTTGAGGCGGTGGCGGCAGAGTTCAAGGCGATTTTCACTCGTTTGTTTGGTGGCGGTTCTGCCCGCTTGGTGTTGACCGATCCTGAGAATCTGACCGAGACCGGTATAGACATTGAAGCCCGTTTGCCTGGCCGGCGTGAACAGGGGCTTTCTCTGCTTTCAGGAGGCGAGCGGTCGCTGACGGCTATCTCTCTGGTTTTTGCCCTGCTTAAAGTTTCTCCGACCCCGGTTTGTGTGATGGATGAGGTGGACGCCATGCTGGATGAGGCCAATGTTGGCCGTTTTCGCGATTTGCTAGATGAATTGAGCCAACATACCCAGTTTATCGTGGTCACGCACAATCGCAACACGGTTCAGGTGGCTGATGTCATTTATGGAATTACGATGGGTCGTGATTCGGCCAGTCAGCAAATTAGTTTGCGGTTGGACGAGGTGAGTGATGAGATGCTCGGGCGCGCTTAATGACTGCTGGTTTTGAGAAAAACTATTGAAAATCATTTGCCAACGGTGTAAGATACAGGGGAATTCACGACATCCCATCCAAGGAGAATCCCCATGGCAAGCAAGAAGAAAAGCGGAGTAATTGGCATTCTAACCGGTGGCGGCGATGTGCCGGGCTTGAATCCGGCAATTCGTGCGGTCACCATCCGCGCGCTGCGCGAGGGTTACCAGGTGGTAGGTATTCGGCGCGGTTGGGCTGGTCTGACAGAAATCGTACGAGATAAAGACGCCGATAACAGCGCCAACTATCAATTCCTGAGCGAAGAAATAGTGAACCGCGCCGGTCGTACCGGTGGTACCTTTCTGCACTCTTCGCGCACCAACCCCAGCAAGGTCAAACAAAAAGATATGCCCGAACACCTGAAGGGGAAATATACCGACGACCGCGTCGACCTGACCGAAGAAGTGCTGAAGAACCTAGATTTTTTGGGGATTGATTACCTGATCCCGATTGGCGGTGATGATACGCTCTCCTACGCTGTGCGGTTGTATCAGGAAGGTGTTAAGGTGGTTGCCATTCCAAAGACGATGGATAATGATGTGCCCGGCACAGATTATTGCATTGGCTTTAGCACCTGCGTTACGCGTACCATTGCGCTGGTCAACAACCTGCGTACGATAGCCGGTTCTCATGAGCGCTTCTTGGTTTTGGAAGTGTTTGGCCGGTACGCTGGTTTTACCGCTATGTTACCGACGATGGCTGGCGCGGCCAATCGCTGCGTGATTCCGGAGTATAAATTTAATATTGAGCGGTTGACCGAATTAATGACGTATGATCGCAACCGTAATCCCAGTAAATACTCCATTTGTCTGGTTTCGGAAGGGGCAATGTTTGAAGGCGGCGAGATGGTCTTTGAAAAGATGGAAACTGATGCGTACGGACACGCTAAATTGGGCGGCATCGGTGACTTGGTGGCAGCGGCTATGAAAGACATCTCCCCAAAATTTAACGGCGGCAAAACCATCGAGGTGGTGGAACAAAAATTGGGTTATATGGTGCGAGGCGGCGACCCGGATGCGATTGATTCGATTGTGCCGATGGCTTTTGGGAATTTGGCGCTCGACTTGATTCTAAAGGGCATTCATGGGCGGTTGGTTGTGCTTAAGAATGGCCGATATGATAACGTTCCGCTGGATGTGGTAACAGCGACTAAAAAATTGGTAAACGTCGAGCAGTTCTATGATACCGACCGCTATCGCCCGCGCTATGAGAACTTTGAGATGAAGCCGTTGTTTATTATGACCAGCGAGTTGTAAGCCGTTTGCGCATAGCACTATCGTCTTAAGACAAATCCCCACTCATCATAGGGGATTTGTTGCCTATGTGGTATTCCTCTCCGCTTCTTGCAGGAGTTGGTAAAAAGAACAATCAGGAGTTAACTTATGAATTTTGCAATGTGGAAAAAGGCGCTGCAAGTGATTCCAGCGGTTAGCAAAGAAGAGTGGGATGCGTTGGATTTCGTTTCCCGTTGGCTGATTTCAACCCGCGCGGCCGTGTTGGTGATGACTTTCATCTCTGCTGCGCTGGCCGGTTTGTTTGCGTTGCGCGATGGCGCTTTTGACTTTTTGCCTTGGTTGGCTCTCTCGCTGGGGTTGATGTTGGCACATGCTACCAACAATTTGTTCAACGATTATACCGATTATGTCAAAGGGGTGGATCGCGAAAATTATTTCCGCACGATGTATGGCCCTCAACCGGTTGCTAGCGGTTTGCTAACCACGACTCAGCTGCTTACGTATACTGCTGCTACGGGAGCGGTGGCTGCTGCTTTGGGGATTTATTTGCTTGCCATTAATGGCTGGGACCCGGTCATTTGGATTTTGTTTGGCTTAGGAGCGTTTTTCGTCTTGTTCTACACTTGGCCACTCAAATATATTGCGCTGGGTGAGGTGGCCGTTTTGTTGGTTTGGGGTCCCCTGATGATTGGCGGCGGATATTATGTCCTGGCGCATCAGTGGGATTGGAATGTGGTTTGGGCCAGTATTCCTTATTATTTTGGTGTTACAACGGTCATCTTTGGCAAGCATATTGATAAAATCAGCGTAGATAAAGCCAAAGGTATTCATACCTTGCCCGTCTTGCTCGGCGAGCGCGCCTCGCGCTTTGCGGTGATTGGTATGATGGTTCTACCGTATGTGCTGGTGCTTGCACTGATTGGGCTACGTTATTTCACGCCGGTTATGCTGGTGATTTTGCTGGCTTTGCCGACCCTGCGAACCACGTTGCCTTTCTTTCTAGAGCCGCGCCCGGCAACCCGGCCGGAATGGTTTCCAGAGGGTCAAGGTGGCTGGCCTCTGTTCTTCGCTCCATTGGCGTTTCGAAATAATCGTGCCTTTGGTGGTTTGTTTATGCTTGGTTTGTTGGCCGATGTGCTAATTCGGATTTATTTACCAGCATTTTGGCGATAATCTGCTGATAGCGGTTAATCGAACTTGCCCTGAAAGCCAGGCCGCTTTCGGGGCAGGTTTTTCTAAGCCGCAAATTGCCATTTGCACAATCGGCGCTCTAGCCAATCTACTGAGAAATACATTCCCAAGCCAAGTAGACTCATTGCCAGCACGCCGGCGTACATAGCTGGGTAGTCGAGCAAGGTGCTGCCTTGATAGTAGAGATAGTATCCCAATCCCTGGCGTGTTGCAAACGATTCGGCAATATAGAGAACGGCTACAGCAGTGCCGACACTTTGGCGCAGTGCTGTTAGGATGGCCGGCAAACTGGCCGGTAAGTAGACAAACCAGAACAAGGCACGACGCCCGGCTCCCAGGCTGCGCACCGATTCGATTAACGCTGGATGCAGGCCGGCAGCCTGGTCTCGCACCAAAACCAGAATCTGAAAGAATAAGATAATGAAAATGGTCAGAATTTTTGAGATGTCGCCTACCCCAAAAAAGACCAGCACAATTGGCAAGAACACCACTTTGGGGATGGGATATAGTAGATAAATGGTGGGGGCCAGAAATCGGTTAAGCCGCTTTGATTGACCAAGTAGAAGTCCGCTAGGCGCAGCAGATACGATGGCCAGCATCATCCCAGCGGTTACTCGCCAAAGGCTGACCAGAAAATGTTCTGCTAGCATTCCTTGGGTTAATTCACGCCAAAAAACGCCGATCACCGTCCCTGGTGCAGGTAGAATGGGACGGTTGAGTAGCCAGGCAGCAAGTTGCCAGGCGGCGAGTAGAAACAGAAGAGTTAAGGCGAGGTCGCGTCGGCGGATGGACATGGATTTGGATTATACCGTTTGATACGGGGCTTGACACGCCTATTTTGCCGCGTATAATCATGCCTGAACGACAGCCCGGAGATAAGTAATCTTTTGTTCTGTTCAGAGACCTGCCGGCAGGTGCGAGGCAGGCAGTCGAAAGGTGAAATCCCCTCCGGCAGCAGCGCATGATGGTGCGTTGCAGGTTGCTCTCGCAGGGATGGGCAGGTATGCTCTATCGTAAGGGAGCCGGGCTCGCCCGTTATCGCGTAACTCGAGGCTCCCCCGTTTTGGGGGCGCGAATGCAGGTGGTACCACGAGCCGCCCCTCGTCCTGCCAGGAGGGGCGGTTATTTCATTTGTTATCCTGTATGGAGGTGTGTTGTGTTAGATATTGCTCTGATTCGCGAAAATCCAGAGCTGGTTCGTAAGGCGCTGCGCGATCGGCAGGACGATCCTGCTCCGGTCGATTCGATTCTGGAATGGGATGCACGTCGTCGGACAATGATTGCCCAGGTAGAAGCGCTTAAGGCCGAGCGAAATGCCGTCTCGAAAGAAATCGGCAAAATGAAAGACCCGGCAGAGCGCCAAGCAAAAATTGAGGCGATGCGCGCGGTGGGTGATCGGATTGCTGCGCTGGATAAGGAATTGGCTGATGTGGAGGAGCAGTTGAAGGCGCTCGTTTCTACCCTGCCGAATATCCCCGATCCCCGCACGCCTTATGGCAAAGATGACAGCGAAAATGTGGTCATTAAGACGGTTGGAGAGCCGCGAATTTTTGATTTTACGCCTAAACCGCATTGGGAACTCGGCCCGGCGCTTGGTATCATTGATTTTGAGCGCGGGACCAAACTGACCGGTTCGCGTTTTTATGTGTTGAGCGGGGCTGGCGCAAGGCTTCAGCGCGCACTCATCGCTTGGATGCTCGATTTGCATATCCGCCAAGGTTATCGTGAGCAGTATCTTCCCTTTATGGTCAAGACGGCAACGGTGTTTGGGGCGGGCCAGTTGCCCAAATTTGCCGAGAATCTCTACAAAGACCATGAGGAAGATTATTATTTTGTGCCGACTGCGGAAATTCCGCTTACCGGTTTGCACATGGATGAAATTTTGGACGAGGCTAGTCTGCCGCGTTTGTACACGGCTTATACCCCCTGTTTCCGCCGCGAGAAGATGAGCGCCGGACGTGATGTGCGCGGAATCAAACGCGGACATCAGTTCGATAAAGTCGAAATGTACATTTATTGTAAGCCCGAGGATTCGGAGGCGATGCACCAGAAAATGCTGGCGGATGCAGAAGAAACCTGCGCTTTGCTCGGTATTCCTTATCGCGTTAAGCAATTATGCACCGGTGATTTGGGCTTTGGTTCAACGATGACTTATGATTTGGAACTATGGGCGCCTGGGTGCAATGAGTGGCTGGAGGTCTCCTCGGTCTCGAATGTGACTGATTTTCAGGCGCGGCGAGCAAATATTAAATACCGCCCGGCGGATGGTGGCAAGGCGCGTTTGGTGCACACTCTGAATGGCTCAGGTCTTGGTCTGCCTCGTACGCTCATCGCTGTGATGGAAAATTATCAGCAGGCTGATGGTTCGATTGTGGTGCCGGATGTGCTGAAGCCCTGGATGGGCGGGGTGGATGTCATTCGAAATTCGTAATTCGTGTGTTCTTTTGGGAGAGTAGAGCATGGACCTTGGCTTGTTTGGCGAAATCGTGATGCAGTCGCTGACCTTGACCTTTATGTTGGTCGGGTTGGCGGGGTTGCTCATTCCTATCTTTCCGGGCATTGCAGTGATTTGGCTGGCGACAGTCGTGTACATGCTCTATGCCGTTCTCAATGGCATGATGTCCGGCTGGGATTGGTTTTTGTTTGTGCTTATCACTATCCTGGCGGCTATCGGCGGGGTGGTGGATAACATCATCATCACGGCTAAGTTGCGCGAGACCGGCACGCCTTGGCGCTCGATCGGGATTGGTTTGGCGGTGGGGTTGGTCTCGAGTTGTTTTTTGACTCCTTTGGCTGCGTTGGTAATCACGCCCTTGACATTGTATCTCGTGGAGTATCTGCGTTTGCGCGAGGCACGGGCGGCCTTTGATTCAGCCAAAGGCTGGCTGATTGGCTTCGGGTGGACCTTCCTGGCGTTGTTTGCTATCGGGGTGGTGATGATTGGGTTGTGGCTGCTTTGGGTTTTGGTCTGACAGCGGATGAGGCAACGGATGGTGGCAGCGGATGATGAAGCGGAGAAGCGGATGGGGCAACGGATGAGGGAGCGGATAAGCGGATGGGGCAACGGATGAGGGAGCGGATAAGCGGATGGTGGCAGCGGATGATGAAGCGGATAAGCGGATGGTGGCAGCGGATGAGGGAGCGGAG
>QEXW01000085.1 GCA_003130845.1 Anaerolineae bacterium | reverse complement strand
TCCTTTCTAAAGGATAGCGGTGAATGAATTGGTTTGCCCCTCAATGATGAATCGAGTATCACACAGAAATAATCGGATGTCAATAGGCTGATTTGAAATCTTATCGTTTTATAAGCATTCTAAGCCGATATTCTGCCGAATGCGCCTTGAGCAATGAACACAACCAGTCAAACCGTTTGTTCCACCAAAGCCAGCGCACTCAAGATGGCCGATTCAACCACCAACTCCGGGCAATATAGACCCTTTCCAATCCATAACCACGGATAGGGGTGGTCAGAGTGTCTTTCTAACCAGCGTGCGCCTTTTTTGAGAATTTCAGCAGGTATATTTTGTGCATGCTGCTTCCATAACGAAAGCGCTTGCAAACAATAGGCGGTTTCTTCAGCGGTCGGCATGTAAAAGCCCCAGGAGCCATCGGGGTTTTGAGTATTGAGTATCCATTCCACGGCTGTCAGCACCCGCTCATTGTCATAGCCAGCGCATTCAATAATCGCGTGAGCGGTTGTGTAGTAAGGGGAAGCGTGCCATTTATCAAACCAGAAATCGCCGCTCATGCCTCGCGTTTGAACCCGCGATAGAAAGGATAACACTTTTTGCACGGTTGGATGCTTGGCTTCAAAACCAGCCTGGCGCAAAGCACCCAAAATGTGTACATTGGTGCTAATGCTGGGGCTTGATTCTATCGGGAAGCAGCGAAAATGTTCCGGCCCTTCGTAATATAAAATTCCACTCAAATCTGCCTGGCGGCCATAGCGTACCAGCGTATTAAACGCCAAAGACGAAGTATCGCCATCGCGCAATGAAAAACCCGCCACCGAGCCAATGCCCTGACCGGGCATCCAGTACTGTTCTAAAATATCAAGGTATTGGTTGTAATAGACAGCAGCCTGAGAATCCACCAGGTTGGCCAGCGAAAAATTCCACAGCGCCCAGGCATATTCAAACGTATCAATCGGAGCAATGTAAGGAAGCGCTCCATCCCGCGCTACCGAATGCAGCCAGTGCAGCGCTCTGTCATCGTGTCGAACGTGCAACAAGAAATACACCGTGGCAGCAGGACTGTAGGCCACACAACCGTTGTCTTCTTGCAAATGCTCTACATCCAGCAATCCCAAACCATCTGCGCCAGCCATTTCGGCAGAGAAAGCGACAGTGACGTGACGATTAATCAACCGCCCAGGCAAAGAAGCAATTTTTTGAGCACGCTGGCGGCTCAACCGGCTCAGCAGACGTTGTTCTCCCTGGCGTGAGATTAACCCCAAAGACTCGGCTTCAGCCAACAAGGTTGGCATGAGCATCTCAAAGCCGATGGTCACCCCAGCCGGGTCGGCCGTCAGGCCTTTGGTGGCGAACTGCGTGAGAGACTCCAGCGCACTTTGGCCGCGTTCAATTTGCTTCCGATCGCGATTGCGCCTGCCGTGTTTGGCGAGAGTGGTAATTGCCGCCAGGGTACAAATCATCCGGTCATGATAGTAATACGGCGCCGCGGCACCCCAAGTCCCATCCGCGAGTTGATTTTCGCTAATCCACTGCAAGGCTTGTAAGCTCAGCGGGCTATCCATCTCGCCCAAACGCGCTGTCCAAGCCGTGTCGTAAGGCGAGGGGGTAATTTTGCTCTGCCCAAGTTGGCTCACAACTTGAAGATATTTCTGGTGAATATTCATAGGGTATCTCCTGCGGGAAGAAGGGTGGTCTGCGTTGCGATTCAGGAACATAAAAGATACCGTGCACGTGGTTCAACCACGCACGGTGGGTTGGAGTACAGCATTTTTTAAGTTGTGCTATGCAGTTTCAGAAAAAATACGAAACAAACTGGGGAGGT
This sequence comes from Anaerolineae bacterium, assembly GCA_003130845.1. Lineage (GTDB taxonomy): Bacteria > Chloroflexota > Anaerolineae > Anaerolineales > Villigracilaceae > UBA5195. The sequence continues at coordinate 4,741 of QEXW01000085.1, read as the reverse complement.
GCGAACGAATCTCGTTCTGAACAACGCGCAAGCTGTATGTTCAGGAGAGGAGAACGTTCACAAGCTGAGGCGAAAGCACGTCCGCAGTTTGAGTAATGTATTGATTGTAATCTGTCGTGTAGTTTTTTTCAAAGTGAATTTTTAGGAACTTTGGGGGAATCTGCGCCAGTTCCATCACCGCCACGCCGATTTTGCCCCCAGTTTCGGCAGATTGGCTCATCTCCGGTCAAGCAATCCTGCGCGGTATGCGCTGTTAAGAACGCTGTAGGTAGGATGACTCGCCCAGCAAGAAGGTTCTGGTCAAAAATTCAGGGGCAATGGATTGTTCTTGGGGAAGGTAAATTGCAATTTGAATTTCCATTTTGGAAAAATAACGGCACATCAATGGTCCCATTTCTTTCCAATCCAACCCGCCCAGCCCGCAGCCAAGCGCAGGAACGGCCAGAGATTGAATCCCCTGAGCCTTGTAATTTTCCACCAGCCACCGCAACCCTTTTTCGATACCCACCGGGTCAGATTTCTCTTTCCAATGCGTCTTGGTTGGAAACAGCAAAAACCACTTGTTCGCATTCAAGTTGGGCGAAGAGAGCGGCTCATCGGCCAGGTCAGCGTCCAACGAGGCTTCTCGTTTATAAAGATAAGGCCTACCCATCACCAGCTGTCTGGACTTGCAAAGGTCTTGATAGGTCACATACACATCGGGGAACTGATATTTGGCGCGCGAGGCCAGACCTTTTCCCATCACGCCTACCGTATTTACACTGATGGTAAGCGTTTGCATTTGGGAAAAGAACATATCCCCGTCCACCCAAAACAACCGGTCGGTAATCACACCTTGCCGCCGCGGCTGGAAGAACATATGCGGCTCAACCACCACCTCGACCGGCAACGAGAGGTCGCTGACAAGCGCGCAAACTTGTTCCGCCGTATGCGAGCTGGCAACATAAACGGAATGAATCGCAGCGGGCAAAACACCCCCCGGGACAAGACACTCCGCCATGATTTTCCGCTTGCTGCCATCTTCCGTTTTCCACCAGTCGCTATTTAGAATCTGCCAGTACTCGCCACTGATGGCCTTCAGGCCGGTTTTCGCATCTACCAGGACGGTCAGGGAATGCGCCGCATTCCCCAAAGCGATAAACAATCCTTTCGTTTCCAGCACCTGCGGTTTGATGCCCAAAATCACCACATTGTGCTTATCGGTTTCGCTCAACACTTTATATAGCATCGGGTTGCGCGGCTGAAAGTACAAATTGGCATATTCCCACAGGCTTTGGTGGTCAGGCGTCAGCCGCTCCTGTCGGTGAGCAACGATTTCAGCATTATAGACCGGTGTGAAGTGAATGCCGCGTTCTATCACTTTCTGATGAGAAAGGATGCCGTGTTGAAAAATGGACGGCAGGTTATCGATGTGAGTAATGTAGAACAGACTTTTGACGGCACGCACGGACATCGAGAGCCTCCTACCTCCGAATGTACCTGACCCCCTCCAGCCCCTGGAAATGCTCATGCTGTGTCCAGAGCGTGGCATTGTGCAGGCGGGCGGTGGCGTAGATGAGGCTGTCGGCCATCGCCAGTTTCAATTCGCGGGAGATGCGCGCGGCTTCGATGGACAGCATTCGATGGATTGGAATTTCCTGACCTTCAGACATCAATCCCATCGCCAGCATCGCCGCGTCTTCCCCGCGTTCTACGAGCAATCGTTTGAAGACTTCGTAAAAACAGATAGCTGGCACAAGCAGATGCGCGCTGTCTTCGATGACCGGCGCAAAGAAATCAGCGTTTGGGCCGTCGGTGAAATACTCCAACCAACCGGAAGAGTCCAGCACATTCATCTAACGCTCCTCATCCTCTTCTTCGCGTATGTTATCCGTATGGATGCCCTTGAAAATTCCCCGCGCTTCTTTCAATGGCGGCACAACCACCAGGCGTATCGAATGCTGGTAGGGAATGAACACCACCTTGTAGCCGGGTTTGAGATTAAACTGCTCCCGAATCTCGCGCGGAATGACGATTTGGAATTTAGACGAAATGGTGGTCACGGCCGTCATTTTTACGCTCCTTTATCGAACTGACTTTGTAAAAGTATAACAGAATTTTTACCTTCCTCCAACTTGCCTCCAACACATCCTGACTATATTTTTGTAGGACAACTGCTCGCAGCGGTCTATGCAATTATTGGTAAGGAGAACGTACCATGAACCTCGAAAAATTCACCCAAAAATCACAAGAGGCGATTTTGCAGGCCCAGCAAATTGCCCAGGAACAACATCACCAAGCCATTGAGCCGATTCATCTCGAACTGGCGCTGATTCGGCAGGAGGGCGGCGTCGTGCCGGCGATTGTGACCAAAGTGGCCGGTTCCACCCTCGCCCTGCGCGAGGAACTGGAAAAAGAACTCGCCAAACGCCCGCAGATTCACGGGGCAAACATGCAGGTGGGTCTGAGCCAGGCCGCCGCCGATGTGTTGAGCGCCGCCGAGCGCTATGCCAAAGGCATGCAGGATGACTACGTCTCGACCGAGCACCTCCTGCTTGGGCTGACCGATTCCATCGAAGGCAAACGCCTGGCCTCCTACGGCCTGACCAAAGATGCGATTCTCAAAGCCCTGCAGAGCGTGCGCGGCTCGCAGCGCGTCACCAGCCAGGACCCCGAATCTACCTACCAGGCGCTGGAAAAATACGGCCGCGACCTGACCGACCTGGCGCGCAAGGGCAAACTCGACCCGGTGATTGGCCGCGACGAGGAGATTCGGCGCGTGGTGCAAATTCTCAGCCGCCGCACCAAGAACAACCCGGCCCTGATTGGCGAGCCGGGCGTGGGCAAGACCGCCATCGCCGAGGGGTTGGCGCAGCGCATCGTCAACGGCGACGTGCCGGAAGGTCTGAAGAAGAAGCGCATCGTGCAGCTCGATATGGGCGCGCTGGTGGCCGGGGCCAAGTATCGCGGCGAGTTCGAGGAACGGTTGAAGGCCGTCCTGAAGGAAATCACCGAATCGGCCGGGGAAATCATCCTGTTTGTGGATGAAATGCACACAGTGGTGGGCGCGGGCAAGGCTGAAGGCAGCATGGACGCCGGCAACATGCTCAAGCCCATGCTGGCGCGCGGCGAACTGCACATGATTGGCGCGACCACACTGGATGAGTACCGCAAGCACGTGGAGAAAGACCCGGCCCTCGAGCGGCGCTTCCAGCCCGTTTTGGTGGAAGAGCCGAGCGTGGAAGATACCATCTCGATTTTGCGCGGCCTGAAGGAACGCTACGAAGTGCATCACGGCGTGCGCATCACCGACCCGGCGGTCATCGCCGCGGCCACGCTCTCGCACCGCTACATCCCCGACCGGCATCTGCCGGATAAGGCGATTGACCTGATTGACGAGGCCGCCGCCCGCCTGCGGACGGAAATCGACTCCAAGCCGCAGGAACTGGACGAGGTGGACCGCGCCATCATGCAGTTGGAAATCGAGCGCGAGGCGCTCAAGAAAGAGAAGGACAAGGCCTCCAAAGAGCGCCTGGAGAAACTGGAAAGCGAACTGGCCGAACGGCGCGAGAAATCGAAGGCCATCACCGCCCGCTGGCAGGCCGAAAAGCAGGCCATTGCCCAATTGCGCACGCTCAAAGAAAAACTGGAGCAAACCCGCACCGAAATGGAACGCGCCGAGCGCGCCGCCGACCTGGAAAAGGCCGCCCGTCTGCGCTACGGCGAACTGCGCGCCCTGGAGGAGCAAATCCGCGCCGCCGAAGCCAAACTGAAGGCCATGCAAGCCGAAGGCGCGCTGCTCAAAGAAGAGGTGGACGCCGAAGAAATCGCCGCCATCGTCGCCCGCTGGACGGGCATTCCGGTAGATAAACTGCTGGAAGGCGAGACGCAGAAACTCTTGCGCATGGAAGAAGGCCTGCACCGCCGCGTGGTCGGGCAGGAGGACGCGATTCGGGTGGTCTCGAACGCGGTGCGCCGCGCCCGCGCTGGGCTGCAGGACCCCAACCGTCCCATCGGCTCGTTCATCTTCCTCGGCCCCACCGGCGTCGGCAAGACCGAACTGGCGCGCGCCCTGGCCGAGTTCCTGTTCGATGACGAACGCGCCATGATTCGGATTGACATGAGCGAGTACCAGGAAAAGCACACCGTCAGCCGCCTGATTGGCGCGCCGCCCGGCTACGTCGGCTACGACGAAGGCGGTCAACTGACCGAAGCCGTGCGCCGCCGCCCCTATAGCGTGGTCTTGTTCGATGAAATCGAAAAGGCGCACCCGGAAGTCTTCAACGTCCTGCTGCAACTCTTGGACGATGGCCGCCTGACCGATGGGCAGGGCCGCACGGTGGACTTCCGCAACACGGTCGTCATCATGACCTCCAACCTGGGCAACACCCTCTGGGAAAACGGCCACAAGGTCGGGCGGGATGAGATTACCCGCGTCCTGCAAGCCCACTTCCGCCCGGAGTTCCTGAACCGCATTGACGAGATTGTGGTCTTCCACCCGCTCGGCAAAGAACACCTGGCCGGAATCGTGGACATCCAACTGCGGCGCGTCAGCAAACTGCTGGCCGAGAAGGGCTACAAGCTCGAAGTCACCGAAGCCGCCCGCGAATACCTGGCCGAAGTCGGCTACGACCCGCACTTCGGCGCCCGTCCGCTCAAACGCGCCATCCAGCGCGAACTGCAAGACCCCCTGGCGCTCAGGGTGCTGGGCGGAGAGTTCAAAGAGGGCGACACCATTCGGGTAGATAGAGGCCCCGACGGG
>QEXW01000084.1 GCA_003130845.1 Anaerolineae bacterium | reverse complement strand
TTGAAACCGCTCTTGGTCAGTTCGCGCGAGATGCCGGAGTAGGCCACAATCCAGGCGGCGCGGCTGCCGGCGGGGTCGGGCAGGGGGGTGGCGGTGGCGGCCAGGGTATCCATCAGCAAGAGGGCGTCTTTGCGGCCATAGACAATCGTGAGGGGGTCAAGCAAGCCATTTTGCAAGCCAAGCTGTCCGTTTTCGAGTTGAAAATCCAGTTGGGCGAGTTCCGCCGCCGAAAGTTGCAGGCCGTTCACTTCGGCCAGCGCCTGGAGATAGGCCAGCCCAACCGAAGCGGAGGAACTCAAACCCGAACCAACCAGCGGGCCATCCACCCGGGCGCGCAGTCCGCACTTCAGGCGGCCGGCCAGTACGAGCGCGGCGGCGCGGGCGTAGCGCGCCCAATGCGGTTTGTCCACCGGCTCGCCAAGCCGGAAGCGCGTCGCGCCAAATTGGGCGCTGACCAGGTGAACTTCCGGTGAAGCGAGTGGTTCGTACTCCAGCGTGGTGCCGAGCGCTAGGGTGCGACCGAGCGTCAGGCCGCCCTGATGGTCCACATGCGCGCCGATGGGACAGATGCGGTAGGGGGAGAAGAGGGAGGGCATTTTAAGGAATTCAGTGAACGGTTATCAGCGAGCAATTTATGCAAAGGGAATTGGTATCTTACGTTAATCCAAAGCAAAGGTCAACAAAGTTTATTTACACTACACACAAAACAGAGATGAAGAAAAATTCGCCCAGGTCAACCAAACTGGTCGAAATGACGCTCCCGAACAGCCTGTCAACCTGTTCGGGAGCGTGGTTCACGCACTCAAACGCCTGCGAAAATGCGCGCGTAAACCACCTCGTGGCAGAGGAAAGGGCAACGGACTTAGGCTAAGGTCTTGCCCTGGCGTCAATTCCCATTCATAATGGCGCAGCAAGAGCGCCAAAATGATGCTCATTTCGACCATGGCAAAGTTTCGTCCCAAACACATGCGCGGCCCTCCGCCAAAGGGGATGAATGTGAATGGTTTTTGCTTGTGTTCGGCGCGTTCGGGCGAAAAGCGGTCGGGGTCAAACGTTTGCGGCTCGGTCCAGGGTGGCAGGGCATGGGTGCGATTGGGGCTGTATAACACCACCCAGCCTTTGGGAATGCGATAGCCCTCATATTCAAGGTCTTCTACTGCCATACGAAAAGCGCCATTGACCGGTGGGATAAAGCGCAGGCCTTCATTGATGACCTGTTCCAGATAAGGCATGTGCTTGAGCGAATCGAGGTCAAAGGTTGTGATGTGCGCGCAGGCAGATTGTTCGGCGCGGGCGCGCTCTAGCACATCCGGGTGCAGTGCCAGCAGCATCATCAAGTTGGAGGTCGCCGTGACGGTCGTATCGTGTCCGGCAAAGAGCTGTACCTGCACTTCATGCAGAATCGTTTCGAGCGAAAGCGGCTGACCATTTTCGTCACGCACGCTAATCATCGAGCCAAGAATATCAAACGGTTGTTCTGCCAACTCCATGCGCTTGCGAATAATCGGTTCTAGATAATCGAACATGGCCTGCTTGGCGCGCAAAGCACGTCCAAACGGCGTAAAGGGCAAGTTGAGGGGGGCGAGCGGGTCAAACATGCCACCTGTCCAGTCACGAAACAGGCGGTTGAGATAGGGAATATCTATGGGCGTTGCGCCAAAGATGAAGACGGTGGCGATTTCAAAAGCCATCAAACGCACCCGCTCAATGATGCTGGTTTCGCCGCCAAGATTGGCCCAATTTTCCAAATGCCGTTCGGCGATTTTTTGAATCGAACCAACAAATTCCGCCATCGCATCATGCTTGAAGTGTGGCGAAAGTTGGGCACGCCGTTTTGCGTGTGCTTCCCCTACCAACATGGCGACCCCTTGCGCACCCAGCAAGCGGCTGATGGCATAACTCCATTTGTTGACCAAGTATTTGTTTTCACCGGAAAATATCCAACGATTGGCTTCTGGTGTGCCGAGAAAAACGGTATTGGCCCCCAAAATGTTTGAGCAAAAGATTTCACCGTACTTGGCGCGCCGACGATTGACAAAATCGTTTGGGGATTGGATGAATTCGAATGTTTCGCCCACAATAGGCAAGCCAAACGTGCCAGGAGGTAAGGGTAAAGCGGATGTCGAAGGGGATGGTTGATGGTTCATGGCAATCTCCTTTGGCGAAATGTAGGAAATACGAATCTGCCCTTCCTTGCACTCTGAAGATTTCGGATGTCAGGAAGGGCAGATTAATGCACGCGCAGAGCAATCTTAACCGGTGAGAATGAAAAAATTACACATCCACCCCCAGCCACAGGCGAATGACATAGCCGATGACAAAACTGAAAGCGGCTACGCTCAGGCTCAACCCGGCCATTTCAGTAAAGCGGCGGCGGAAATTTTCACCTTTGGCAACCGAGATGTAGTAGTTGAACACGGCGATAATCAGGACGGCAGTGGTGAGTGAAATCGCCAGGCACAGGTATTCATTGTGGAGCAGCAGGTAAGGCAGAATGAGCAGGGTTACGGTCAAGATATAGGCAATGCCGGTGTACACCGCAGCGCGCACGGGGTGCTTGTCGGTCTCCTCCGAGCGGGTGGAAAGATATTCCGAAGCGGCCATCGAGAGCGAGGCGGCGATACCGGTAATCAGCCCGGAGAGGGCAATCAACTGCACATTCTGGAGAGCCAGCGTCAGGCCGGCCAGCGCCCCAGTCAATTCCACCAGCGCATCGTTCAAGCCCAGCACAACCGAGCCAGCGTAGCGCAATCGCTCTTCGTCGAGCATATCGAGCAATTTTTCTTCGTGTTCTTCTTCTTCGCGATGAATGCGCACTGCATCGGGAATTGATTTTGCAATTTCCGTATAGTTGGCCTGGGCTCCTTCTTCACCCTGTTCCATCAACTTGACGCCAAAGGTGAACCCAAACAGGCGCGCTACCAGCACGTAGAACCAGACGAGCAGCCATTTGGGGCTGACATCCTGTTTGGTGTATGATTTCCACTCGTTGTAATGGCGCAGCTCATCGGCGGCAATCTGTTCGATGATTTTGCGGTTTTCTTCCTGGGGCAGGGTGGCGGCAATACGGGTGTAAATATTGTATTCGGTGATTTCATTGGCTTGCGCAGCCAGCAACCGCTGGCGCAGGGTTTCAGTGAGTTGCATAGAGATTCACTCCTTGAGCATTATGGATAAAAAAGTGCCATGTGCAAACAAAATTACACATTGGTCTAATTATACTTCTCCCAAGGAACAAATCTGTTCTGACGTTTTGTAATACCAAGAACACCGTGAAGGACTACCAGCCACTGGCGCGGAAATATTCTTCCAAGAAAGCAGCACGCTCTTCAGGGGTCATGGGGCGTGGTCGGGCATAGTCTTCGAGCATGGTGGTCAGCAATTCTGTGCCAAGATACTGTCCATCGTAAAAGACATGCCGGGTGATAAAGGCCCGGCGAGTATTGGTGGTGCGCTTGCCATTCGAAGGGTTATCATAGCCCATTTGGTCAAAGAATAGGTTACCCAAGCCATAATGAATGAACGATTCGCCGTAAAACTCCATCGCTTGGGAATAATGTGCCTGTGAACCGCTGACAATGGTGGCGCCGGCTTCGGCCATGCGGCGGAAATCCGCCTGCTGCCAAGGGCGCGGGTCGGGGCTATAGTATTCAAAATACTGAAAGGTGGCAATGACGATGTAGCCTTCTGCCTTGAGGCGAGCAATTTCACTTGTCATCCATTCATATCCCGTGCCACCTTTGGGCTTGCCTGGCCAATCTGCGCCGCAAGGGGCCGCGCCTGGCCAGCCATCCGCACGTGCCCAGGCAAACTGGGGGCCGACGGGGTTACAGCCGATAAAGGCAAATTTCATCCCGCCGCGTTCGAGAATGGCCGCTTTTTGGGCATCCGCCAAGTTCGCGCCGCCACCAAAATAGGGCCAGCCCCGCTCGCGATACATTTCTAACGTGTACAGGGTAGCTTCTTTGCCCCAATCTTGGAAGTGATTGCCGGTCAACTCGACCACGTCGGTGCCAATAGATTCCAGCAATTCGATATATTTTGGGTCTGAGCAGAAAATCAGCCGCCGCTGGTTGGGATTGGGATATGGACAGCCAACGGCAAACGGAATTTCGTTGGAAATGTGAGCAATATCGGCCTCGAGGAACCAATCGCGAACATCTTGGGCTGGATAGGTATTGCCATTTAACTCCATTTTCAGCGCAGTGGCGCGCACCAGGGCGGTCACGCCGCTCATCAGCAGGGTGACCAGCCGATTGGGGTCACGATTCGTAGATGGAAGAGAAAAATCGGCGCCGCTTAGGCCAAAGGTCACCTTAAGGGGGTAAGAAGCAGGAGAAAACTCTTTGCGCAACGGTGAAACGCCATCCAGTTCTAGAACTTTTAGTTTGGGATTAATCTGCTCAAAGGGTACAATCGCCCACGAGGTGCGATTCTGCCAAAGGGCAGCGGTCAACCCTTCGTCAGAGACGAACTGTACCCCCGAATCAGGCTGGCCGGCAAAAATGGTTTTCATCGCCTCGTAAGTTGAAGGCGTCATTAACAAACTGGCCGGTTTCCCCGACCAAGCGGCTTGCAATTCTTGAAAGGTAACTCCATCACGCACAGTCGGAAAAGCGGCGACCAGGGCGTAAATCCACTCCGATGTTTGGGGTTGCGATGTAGGGTTCACATCCAGCCAAATGGTTGCTTCTTGTTTGGTTTCCACAACCGATATGCCATGTTGCAGGGCGGCTGCGCGCAGTTTTTCAGGGATGGCGGGGGCAATCCACAAGGCCGGGGTTTGAGTAGCTGTCGGCTGGACGGTCGGTAGTGGAGAGGGAGTCACGGTTGCCGCAGCAGAGGCGGTTTGCGTGACCAAAGCAGGTGTGTGCGGGGGCTGTGTTGTAGGAGGGAAACATGCAGATAGAACAATTGACAAAAGAAGGATGGAAAGGAGAAAGAGAGAGCGACGAGTCATTCCATTACCTATTTATGAACAGCGAACGACGACTTCGCCAAAGGCAAAATCTTTTACTTTTTCTTCATCTACGGTGACGCCCAGGCCCCACCCTGTCGGTACATTGATGGTGCTATCTGGATTAAGGGTGAAGGTTTCATGCGTCACATCTTGGCGGTAGTAGCGTGCGGAGGCCGAGATGTCGCCGGGCAAAGTGAAACCAGGCAGAGAGGCAATTGCTAGGTTGGAGGCGCGTCCGATATTGGTTTCTAGCATTCCGCCACACCAAACCGGCATGTGAATGGCCTGGCACATCTGATGGATTTCGAGCGCCTGGCTCAGTCCACCGACCCGCCCCGGCTTGATGTTGATAATGCGGCAGGCTTCCATTTCAATCGCATAGCGGGCATGACGGGGAGAAGTGATGCTTTCATCTAGGCAAAGCGGAGTGCGCATTTGCCGTTGCAGCAGGCGGTGGTCCCAAATATCGTCTTCATAGAGGGGTTGTTCGATGAGCAGTAAGTCTAGGTCATCGAGCGGCTGAAGCGCAGCCGCAGTTTCCAGGGTATAGGCAGAATTGGCATCTACCTGAAGTTTCAGGTGAGGAAAAGCGCGACGCACGGCTGTGGCTTCGCTGACATCACGTCCTGGTTTGATTTTAAGTTTGACACGTTGATAGCCTTCTTTGACATAACGCTCAACCAGCGATACGAGGTCTGCGGTCGTGTCCTGCAAGCCGATGGAAACGCCAACTTCGACTTTTTCTTTCTGTCCGCCAAGCAGCTGACGCAGTGATTTGCCCTGCTGTTTACCGAGCAAGTCCCACAACGCCATTTCTACGCCCGCTTTGGCCAGATGATGCCCACGAATGTGCGAAACGCGCCGCTGGAAATCACCGGCATCGGCGACATCTTGGCCAATCAGGAGCGGCAGGACGAAATCCTTTAAAACATGCATGACCGTACCAGTGGTTTCGTAGCTATAGCCGGGGTCGCGGTCGGCAGCACATTCTCCCCAACCGGTGAGGCCTTCCGATTCGATTTTGACCAGGACGCATTCCCGTTCGTAGATGCGCCCAAAGGAGGTCTCAAAGTGTGAGACCAGTGGCATTCTGAGGGGATACAGGGTAATGGTTTCGAGTTTCATACAGGCTCCGCCAAGATGCTACGTGCCGAGGTTTGGATTGTTTGGGGTGGTTACTACAGGGTAGATTAAAACACAAAAGGACGCGGGGCTGCGTCCTGTTTGTGTAGCACCCGAACAGAAATTAGTTGAACTTCTGTTTGAGACGGGTCTTTTTGCCGGTCAGGCTGCGCATAAAGTAAAGTTGAGCGCGGCGGGTCTTGGAATGTCGTTCGACTACGACCTTGTCCACGCGCGGGGAACGAAGCAGGAAGGTGCGCTCAACGCCAACGCCGTTGCTGGCAACACGTCGCACGGTGAAATTGGCATCCTGTCCCCCTTTGCGCAGGCGGATGATGGTGCCTTTGAATTCCTGGATACGCTCGCGATTGCCTTCTTTGATGCGTACATGCACAGAGACAACATCACCGGCGCGCAGTTCGGGGATGTTGGGATTGGCGGGAGCGGTGAGAGATTGAATAATCTGGTCGGTCATATCGTGATTCCTTACCAAAATGATGAATACTGCTTCACAGCAGTCTGGTTCAGACGCGAGTGCGGATTATATCACGGATTCGGCAGAGGGGAAGGAATTTAGCGATATTTTCGCACCGCAAGAACCGCATTGTGTCCACCAAAACCAAAGGCATTGCTGAGAGCGAGTTCAACGTTGACTTGGCGGGCCGTGTTGGGGACGTAATCCAGGTCGCATTCGGGGTCGGGGGTCTGGTAGTGAATGGTGGGCGGTATGATGCCCTCTCGCACCGCCTGGACGCAGAAGATGGCCTCCAGCGCGCCGGTTGCGCCCATCATGTGTCCGGTCATAGATTTGGTGGAGGAGACCGGAATGTTGTAGGCTTGCTGTCCAAAGGCGGCTTTGATGGCTTTGGTTTCGGCTACGTCATTGAGAGGGGTGGCTGTGCCATGCGCGTTGATGTAGCCGACATCTTCTGGGTTGGCGCCCGCTGCCGCTAAGGCTAAGCGGATGGCTGCGGCACCGCCCGCGCCGTTTTCATCCGGGGCAGTGACGTGAAATGCATCGGCTGTAGCACCATAACCGGCCAGTTCAGCCAGGATGTTGGCACGGCGTGCTTTGGCATGGCGTTCGGTTTCCAACACCAGCACTGCCGCGCCTTCGCCCATCACCAGGCCATCGCGGTTTTTATCAAAGGGTTGCGGGGTCATCGAGTAATCATCGTTGCGCCGACTCATGGCCCCAATGCGGTCAAAGGCGCCCACACCGGTCGCGCAGATGGTCGCTTCGGCAGCACCCGCTAGGACAACATCTACCATGCCCATGCGGAGCATCATCCAGGCCATACCAATGCCATCGGCGCCAGAGGCACAGGCCGAAGCCACCGAGAAACAGGGGCCCTTGATGCCATGTTCAATAGCGACAATGCCGGAGGCGCCATTGGGCATCAGCATAGGGATTAGAAATGGGCTCACTTTACGCGCGCCTTCGTCTTTGAGGGTGAAAATGGCATCCTGAATGGATTTCATGCCGCCGATGGCGGAGGAGATGACCACTCCAATACGCCCGGCGTTGGCTTCGGTGATTTGTAAGCCCGAATGCGCCAGAGCTTCCTTGGCGGCAGCAACAGCAAATTGCTCAAAGCGGTCACGGCGGCGAGCTTCTTTGGCGTCCATATAACGAGCGGGGTCAAAGTTTTTGACCTCGCAAGCAATTTTCACCAGCCATTCGCTTTTCCAGTTTTCCGTATCAAACAGGGTAATCGGGCCAACACCCGAAACGCCATGGATAGCGTTCTGCCACGTCTCTTGCAGATTTAGACCTATTGGGTTGACCGTGCCCATGCCGGTAATGACGACTTTTTCCATTCGGCCTCCAATTTCCAAATATGTTCTTGGCTTGACATAATAACCCTGTGCCAGCCAGTTCGTCACGCAGAAAGCATGGGTGGTCTTTACTCTCCCGGTTTGGGGCGATAGTCACCCTCCACCCATGCCTCGCCTTGTGGGCCAACTTCTTTTTTCCAGATTGGGACAATTTCCTTGAGACGGTCAATGCCATAGCGCGCTGCTTCAAAGACGCCCGTATCACGGTGTGCGGCTGTGCAAGCGATGAGGACGGTGGGCGTGCGTGGGTAAAGGCGTCCAATGCGTTGGACAATGGCAATCCCTTCGACAGTGGGCCAGCGGGCGCGAATTTCCTCGGCAACTTGTTTCATTTTGGCTTCTGCCATGGGCCGGTAGGCTTCGTATTCAAGATAAACTGTTTCGTGAGGGTGCTCTCGGCTGGTCTTGCCGCGCACCATGCCGGTAAAGATGGCCGCTGCCCCCGTAGAATCGAGGGTAATGGCTTCAAGCAAGGTGTTCAGGTCAATTTCGTCTTCGGTGACAGATGTAATCAGCGGAAAGGCCATATATCACTTGGTTTTTAGAGGTCTGGTGCGTGCTTGGGGCAAGGCAAGTTCAAAGAATGGTCGGCGAACCGCCTGAAACCGGTGGGAAGAAGGCAACTTCCGCCCCGGTCGGAATGGGGGTTTCATCATCACAGTACTCTTGATTCACTGATGCCAAACAATGGTCCATCACCTGCCAATCTAAGCCGGGGAAGCGCTCGATGAGTAATTGTTTAAGTTGATGGACTGTTGTGCCTTCAGGAAGGTCCATTTCGGTGCTGCGGACCCCGGCCTGATGGCGCAGGGTGGCGAAGAAAAGGATTTTGGTACGATTCATGAGGAGTGGCTCCACGTGGTGGTTATTCGGTTTTTATATCTCCACTTTTGCCGCCGCGCTTTTCTACGAGCCGAATGTTCTGAATTTTGATGGTTTTTTCAGCGGCTTTGGCCATGTCGTAAACGGTGAGTGCGGCCACAGACACAGCGGTGAGGGCCTCCATTTCTACCCCGGTTTTGCCGATGGTTTTTGCCGTAGCAGTAATTTGCACACCAGGCAGGGTATCATCGAGCGCACACTCTACATCTACTTGGGTCAGTGGAAGCGGGTGGCAAAGTGGAATCAGTTCCGCAGTGCGTTTGGCAGCCTGGATGCCAGCAATTTGAGCAATGGTCAGCACATCGCCCTTCTTGATTTGCCCGGCCCGGATGAGTGCCAAAGTTTCGGGCTTCATCAACACTTCGCCCCGCGCAACGGCCAGACGTTCGGTATCTTCTTTTCTGCCCACATCCACCATGCGGGCACGTCCAGATTGGTCTAAATGGGTAAGTTGAGGGGTAGACATGGCCGAATTATAACAAACTGGGCTATAATTTCGGCTCTATGGATTTGAACATCGCCAGTCATCAAACCGGAAAATATCTGGTACAGACGCCCATTTATGAAGGGCCGCTTGACCTGCTTTTGCAATTAATCGAGCGCGCTGAATTGGATATTACTGCTCTGTCGTTGGCGATGGTGACAGACCAGTATCTACAACATATTCGACAAATGCAAGAGGCACGGGCCGAGGAGATTTCCGCCTTTCTGGTGATTGCCGCGAAGCTGATTCAAATCAAATCCGAAGCCTTGTTGCCCCGTCCACCGGCCCGTGAGGCCGGGGAAGAAGACCCGGCCGAAAACCTGGCGCGCCAATTACGAATTTATAAACGCTTTAAGGAAGTGGCTACTCTGTTAGAACAGCGCGAGGCGCAAGGACTGCGCACCTACCTGCGCTTGGCCCCTCCGCCCAAAATGGAAGGCCGCCTAGACCTTAGTGGTCTAACACTGACTGATTTGTTAGAAGCTGCCGAGAGTTCGCTGGCACGAGAGAAAGAAAAACAAGCGCTTGGGACGGTGATTGCGCCGCCCAAAGTTACTATTCGGCAAAAAATTGCTTATATTGCTGAACAGTTGAGGACAAAGCGCACGACGCGCTTTAATGAGTTAGTAGAACATGGCAATTCACGCTTGGAAGTGGTGGTCACCTTCTTGGCGCTGCTAGAACTGGTGAAACGTTACCGTGTAGCGGCACGACAAGAAGCGTTGTTTGGCGAGATTCTCGTTGAGCGCACCGAGGAATGGACCGAGGGGGAGGAGTTTGAGTTAGAGTTCGAATAATTTCATGGTAAAACTAACAGGAAAGGAGGCTTGGATGTCACGTCATATTCACCTTTTCCTGATATTGATGTTGCTGGCAGGTCTATTCCTGCCCGTTTCTGTCGTCTATGCTGCCGATACCCCCCCGCCGGACCAGGTAGGCATTCCTGGTACACATCAGGATGAGTTGGGCTGCTCTGGCGAGTGGCAGCCAGGATGCGAAAAGACTCTGCTAACGTATGATGCCGAAGATGATGTGTGGCAAGGAGAGTTTCTCATCGAACCGAATAACGATGACGATAAGCGCGGCCCTCGTTATAAGGTCGCGCTGAACGGCAGCTGGGATGAGAACTACGGCAAGAATGCAACCCGTAACGGGGCCGATATTCCGCTGGTGGTTGAGAAGCCTACTCTGGTCAAATTTTATTATGACCACAAGACGCACTGGATTACCGAAAACTTCAATACACCTGTAATTGTCGCTGTGGGTGATTTCCAGTCACAATTGGGATGTGTCAATAACAATGATGCTGGCTGCTTGCGTTCTTGGCTGCAAGACCCGGATGGCGATGACCTGTTTACTTTTGCCACGCGCAGTTTGAAAGCCGGGACGTATTCGGTCACCCTGACGCGCAATGAAAATGCACAAGATACCATCAGCGATACACGGCAGTTCACCGTCAAAGCCGATGGTGATGAAATCTACTTTGGATATGACAACGTGAAACGAGAATTTATCATCAGCACAGAAGGCGCACCGCGCGGCAGCCTGTCCAAACAAAAAGCGCACTGGGTCCGCCGTGATACCATCTTATGGAACACGGTTGGGTCGCCTAAATATCGGTATTCTTTGTTCTACTCGGCGGATGCGTCGCTGGAATTGACTGCCAGCGGCTTGGAAGGTGGGGTGGAAATTCCGCTTACGTATGTTCCGACTGGGGCTGATGCGGAAATCAAAAAGCGTTTTCCACATTTGGCTTCGTTTACCGCGTTGAAATTGGAGCCAACTGGAGACCTACCCTACGAAAAGGTGCTTAAGAGCGAAATTGCTGTTTTGTTGCGTGATGAAAACGGTAAAGTCGTAGATGTGACCGGCATTCAATTGCCCGGCGTGCTTGATGACCTGTATACCTACGACGGGCCCTTAGGCGCGACCTTTGAGGGGAATATTCCGACGTTGCGGGTGTGGGCACCAACGGCGGTTTCTGTTACGCTGCACTTGTTCGATGATGCGCTCAGTGATTCCGCCAGGAAGTTGCCGATGGAATGGGAGGCAACTTCTGGGGTCTGGAGTATTCGCGGCGAACCAGACTGGGTCGGCAAATTTTATCTCTACGAGGTCGAAGTCTATGTTCCCGCCGAGTCCAAAATCGTTAAAAACCTAGTGACCGACCCGTACTCTTTCAGTCTTTCGACCAACTCAAAACGCAGCCAAATTGTGAATCTGGATGACCCAGCGCTTAAGCCGGCTGGCTGGGACCGGTTGAAGAAGCCATCTTTTGATGATGTTGTGGTTTATGAACTGCACATCCGCGATTTTAGCATTTACGATGAAAGTGTGCCGGCGGAATGGCGCGGAACGTATAAAGCATTTACCGTGCGCGACTCCAACGGCATGAAGCATTTGCGTGCATTAGCCGAAGCCGGCCTGACGCACATTCACCTGCTGCCTACGTTCGACATCGCCAGTGTAAATGAGGATAAATCCACTTGGAAAACGGTGGACGAAGCCCAGTTGGCCTCTTATCCACCGGATAGCGAGCAGCAGCTGCTGGCGGTGAGCGCCATCAACGGTGAAGATGGTTTCAACTGGGGCTATGACCCATTTCACTATACTGTGCCAGAAGGCAGTTATGCCACCGACCCGCAAGGCACGCCACGCATTGTCGAATTTCGTGAGATGGTCAAGTCGCTGAATGAGAATGGGTTGCGCGTGGTGATGGATGTGGTCTACAATCACACCAACGCCAGCGGGCAAGAAGAGAAATCGGTGTTGGATAAGATTGTGCCAGGGTATTACCACCGCTTAGATGGCGAGGGGCGCGTGACCAATTCCACTTGCTGCGCTAACACGGCCACCGAGCATAACATGATGCGCAAATTGATGGTGGACTCGGTTGTCACCTGGGCGCGCGCCTATAAAGTGGATGGGTTCCGCTTCGATTTGATGGGGCATCACATGTTGGAAGATATGAAGGCGGTGCGCGCAGCCCTCGATTCCCTTACGCCTGCCACAGACGGTGTGAACGGGAAGGAGATTTACATTTACGGCGAGGGTTGGGACTTTGGCGAAGTGGCCGGGAACGCGCGCGGCGTAAATGCCACGCAACAGAATATCGGTGGCACCGGGATTGGCGCGTTTAATGACCGCCTGCGCGATGCGGTACGTGGCGGCAATCCCTTTGGCGACATCCGTGAGCAAGGGTTTGTGACCGGTTTGTATTTTCAGCCGAATTCCCACGAGCGGCGCGATATGGATGCGCAAAAGTGGAAGTTGTTCGATTACACCGATTGGATTCGCCTGACTTTGGCCGGCGCTTTGCGCGACTACGAAATTGTGCGCAGCAATGGCGATAAAGTCCCTGCACGGCTGGTGCTTTACAATGGTTCGGCGGCTGGCTACACATTGAATCCACGCGAGAATGTAGTGTATGTGTCCGCACATGATAATGAAACTTTGTGGGATATTATCCAAGTCAAAGCGGCGGAGGACGTCCCGCTTGCCGAGCGAATCCGTATGAACAATCTGGCGCTCAGTTTGGTGGCGTTCAGCCAGGGAACAGCGTTCTTCCACGCGGGCGATGACATTCTGCGCTCGAAATCGCTTGACCGCAATTCTTATAACTCCGGGGATTGGTTTAACCGTTTAGATTGGACGTACAATACCAACAATTGGGGCGTGGGGCTGCCTGGTGAAGGCCGTGAACGCTGGGATTTGTTCCGCCCGCTGCTGGCGAATCCCAACTTGCGGGTGAGTAAGGGCGATATTTTGTTTGCACATCAGGTCTTTCGCGAATTCCTGCAAATTCGACGCAGTTCGCGGCTTTTCCGCCTGCCGACTGCCGAGGCCATTCAGAAATCGGTCACGTTCTTAAATACAGGGCCGACCCAAACGCCGGGCCTGATTGTGATGCGCCTGACTGATAGCGGCAACTTTGACCCAACGTATAGCGAAATTGTGGTCTTGTTTAACGCGGCACCACAAAGTGTGGCTTTTGCTCACCCGGAATTTGTTGGTAAAAAGTTTGAGCTACACCCCGTTCAGGCCAGTTCAATAGATGATGTGGTCAAACGCTCTGATTTCGATACATCTAGCGGTAAGTTTACTGTGCCAGAGCGCACGACTGCTGTCTTTGTCCAACGCCGCCCTGCGGCTCTGTTGCCCTTGAATAACGCTCTCACCGGTTGGATTGCAGGTGTAACGGCAGCGATAGCCGCCCTAGGCGCATTGGGGTTCTACCTGAGACGGCGTCAGACTGTAACCTCTTGACAAGGCAAGGCAGCAAGTTAAAATCCAGTTAACGATTGAAAGCGGCGTTGACCGCTTTCAATTTCCCGCCAAAGTTAGTGTATTTTTTACACTAAAAAAAACAAAGGAGACAGTATGAAGTTCCCGCTCCCTGCGTTTTACAACCCGCAGCGTGTTGGCACCGTCTATCGCGTAGATTATGCCAGCCTGGCTACCCTTGCGCCAAATTATCGGCAGACAAACGGAATCCAACCATCCAGCACGGATCGTCAAAGAATTTGGCTGCTGTTGATTGATGTCCAAAATACATTTTGCATTCCCGGTTTTGAATTGTATGTTGGGGGTCGCAGTGGTAACGGTGCCGTCGAGGATAACCGTAGGTTAGCAGAATTCATCTACCATAATCTGGGCTATATCACGCACATTTCGGCTACGATGGATACGCACCGCGCGCAACAAATTTTCCATCCGGTATTTTTTGTGGATGCAGACGGGAATCACCCAGCCCCGTATACAGATATTCATGCTGCCGATGTGCGAGCAGGGAAATGGCGGTTTAATCCGGCGTTGGCAAGTCAATTCGGTATTTCTCCAGAATATGGGCAGGAGATAATACTTCACTATACGCAAACTCTCGAGGCAAAAGGTAAGTATGCCCTAACCATCTGGCCGTATCACGCTCTGTTAGGTGGAATTGGTCACGCGCTGGTATCAGCTATCGAGGAGGCGGTCTTTTTCCATTCCTTGGTGCGGCTCGATCAACCCGAGTTTGAGATCAAAGGCGAACAACCTTTTACCGAGAATTACTCGGTTGTCGGTCCCGAAGTGCTGACCGGCCCGATGGACGAAGTGCTCGGGAGACGTAATCCCAAATTTGTTGAACAATTGCAACAGTTCGACCGTCTGTATATCGCCGGACAAGCTAAGAGTCACTGCGTGGCTTGGACTGTGGCAGATTTGTTAGAAGATATTCAAGCCGTAGACCCGGCTCTGGCACAAAAAGTTTATCTGCTGGAAGATTGCACTTCGCCAGTGGTTGTGCCAGGCGTTGTAGACCATACCGAAGCAGCAGAAGCGGCATTTGCGGCGTTTGCGAAGGCAGGCATGAAGATTGTCCGTTCTACCGAGGCGCTCTAATGTCTATTTTTGATGGAAAACGTCTGACGAATGAAACTTTCAAACTCGATATTGAGCGGATGCGGCGCGGTTGGTATTCTGATAAGTATTTCGCGAATATCAATGCGATGCTGAATGCGCTCGCCGCTGAAGGCTATACCTACCAGGGTAAGTACCATAATCTGCCACCTCATATTTCTCCGGAACAGATTGCCGTGGGGAACATCGAAGTAGAAATGCAGTGGTTCACCCGCCGTATCGGTACAACGGTTGTGGTGGGCGTAGATAAGGCTTTGGCAATGTTGCGCCATTGCACCGGATATTTTGATGAAAATGGTAAGTTTGTCGATACGTCTGACCATCTTGAAGTGTGGGCAGTGCACGACGGCACGACTGTCACGTCCGACGGCAATCCTTTGCATGTGCAGCCCGTGCTTAAGGTGCGCGGGCGCTACCGCGACTTTGCGCTGTTGGAAACACCCACGCTGGGTATCCTGACACGCGCTAGCCGCGTAGCAACGAATGTGTATGAAACGCTCAGCGCGGCCGGTGGAAAGCCTGTCTTGTTCTTTCCGGCACGCTTTGATTTACACGAGGTGCAGGCAGCAGATGGGTATGCTTACAATATTGCTGTTCAACGCTTTAATCAAGATTTCGCGAAAACATTAGGGCCGTTCGTCTCAACGGATGCTCAGGGCGATTGGTGGGGCGGGGCAGGGGGCGGAACAGTGGCACATGCCGCCATTGCTTCTTTTTTGGGCGATACCGCCGAGGCCATGATGGCGTTTGCACGGGTTTTACCTGCCTCGATTCCACGTATTGCGCTGGTGGATTTCAATAACAACTGTGTGCGCGATTCTCTGTTGGTGCTGGATGCGATGTTTGCTCGCTATCGTGAACTGGCAGAAGCCGGTGACCAGACCGAAGCCGCAAAGTATAAGCTGTATGGTGTGCGCTTGGATACCAGCGGAACGCTACGCGATCAGTCGGTGCCTCCTTTGGGCGATCCCGCGCTAGACTTAGGAGTTACACCACGCTTGGTGTTTAATGTCCGGCAGGCGCTGGATTCGGCCTGGGAACGCTGGAATCTCCCCCCTCGATGGCAGAAGCAGGCACAAGAGTATTGCCAGGGTGTAAAAATTGTGGTCTCCGGCGGGTTTGCTCCGGAGAAAATCCGTAAGTTCGAGAAGTTGGGTGTGCCCGCTGATATTTATGCGGTTGGGTCGTATTTGTTCAATAACAATGGGTCCACTGTCACGGATTTTACGGCCGATGTAGTGCGTGTTAAGGTTCATGGCCAATGGGTAGATATGGCAAAAGTGGGCCGCAAGCCGCTTGATAATCCTAACCTGGAGAGGGTGTGGTGACAGAAAGGCAGCGGATGGGGCAGCGGATTGCGAAACGGATAAGCGGATGAGGCAGCGGATGGGGCAGCGGATTGCGAAACGGATAAGCGGATGAGGCAGCGGAT
>QEXW01000083.1 GCA_003130845.1 Anaerolineae bacterium | reverse complement strand
GGGAAAATCGCACTCACGAGGCATGTTGTTCGTTAGCAATATTATTACTCCCGCTGGCAAAGGTTGGCAGTATTCTGAATTGGAGTATGCTGATTTTTTCCGATAAAAAATAACTGCCTGCCCTCATCTTGCGACGTGTGACACGAAGTGGTAGATGGGTCGGATGTGAGGGCGGGTAGGTAGTTACGATAAAGGAGTAATCTGTATGGACAAAATGAAAGCCCCCGAGGAGTCACAATTTTTGAGGCAAGTAAGCAATTTTGTGGCTTACTTATTTGGAGAGGCTCTTAAGCCAATTGTTTTGCCCATTTTGACAGCTGTGATTCTTGTCCTGTTGGGTTTTTGGATTTATCTCAATCAGGTTTATATTCAAATTCAAATAAGCATTCCTGCTTTTCAATGGGCTTTGGCTTTTTTGATTTCGATTTTGGTGGTGGCTTCGAATAAACAGCGCATTGCCAAATTCTTGTTTGGCCTAAAAACGCATTCTTTTGAGGGCGTTTTATGGAAATTCAAGGCTGGTAGCCTTGTGGGGCCTCTTTGTCCACGTTGTAGAGCATTTGTTGTTTCAACGGAGGACAGAAAACATAACGCGTTTGGTATGTTGGAGGGTGCTTCTAAGAGTTACACGTATTTGTGCTCCAATCCCAATTGCGGTTTTACACTCCAAAAAGAAATCAGCCGAGATGATTTGATTGATCTGGCAAAGGATGCGGTTGTGCCTAACAAATCGGTTCACTGAAGCCTAAAACTTTGTCGTCAGTTTTTTGCCATGTGGCAGAGATTTTGGCGTGTCTGTTGGTAGCGTGAAGAGATAGCTTAACAAATTTTAAATTATGCCTTCCACTCGTTCAGGTGGTCGCGCAGGTCTGAAAGCTGTTCGCGCTGCCAGACGGCTAGGATGCCCAGGACGATGAACAGGATGCCGGTGCAGCCAATCATGATGACGGTGGCTAGGCCGCGCAGGACGCTGAAGACGACCGTCATTACACCCAGGACGACGATGACGATGGGGGTGAAGAGCAGGCTGCGTGAGCGGAAGACCAGCCCGTAGAGCATGACCACGATAGACTGGAAGAACAGGGCCACAAAGTAGGCCAGCGAATTGGTCGAAATCATCTGGCTATAGGTCGTGCCAAGCAGGATGAGTTGTGAGACCATGCCGGTCAGGAAGGCGCCGGTACTCGCGCCGGCGCGGGTGAGCAGGTAGTGCATGAGCAGGCCGAGCAGGGCCGCCCCAATAGAGAAAAATTGCGGCTGGTTTACGTTGAGTTCCAGCAGGATAAGGTAATAGGCCATTAGGTACAGGCCATTGGCGGGGAAACCCAGCCAGACGTTGCGGCGGTGGAAGGCTTCTACTGCCCAAAGTGTGGCGGCGATGGCAACCGGGATGCTGCTCCACAGCCCGGAATTTTCCAGTGGGGCCGAAAGCGCGGTGGCGGTGGCGAGCAGCAGGCCGCTCAAGCGGCGGTTTTGTCCCCAGCCGATGGGTTTGTCCACGAAACCAAGCAGGTACAACGCCAGCGAAAGCAGGGTGAGGGTGCCTGTCCATTGTTCCCACCCGGCAAAGCCGACCAGTGTCAGGGCGGTGACGGCGGTTGAGACGTAGAAAGGGAACGAAAGGTCGGGTTTGCGATATAAGAGGGCGTACGCCAGGAAAAGCAGGTTGTACGTTAGGCTGACGGCGAGCTCCAGCCCGGAGGCGGATTGCCAGTTGGTGAACAGGAACAGATTCCCGGCGAGGGCCATTAGCCAGCCTGCCAGGCGTGGGAAGATTTTGAGGGCTGCGCGGCCTTGTAAGGTGTGTTGGAAGAACATCTCCAGGCCAAGCAGGATGACGCTGATGCTCATTAGGTACAGGCTGGATGAAGCGACTTTGTTTTCAATCAGGACGAGTGTTATTGCCAGCGTATAGAGGCCATGTACGACAATTTCGAGCCAGGCCAGGCGTGCGAAGGTCTCGATAACAAAGAGGATGCCGAGAACGGCTGTGTACCAGCCATCGCCGCTGCCGCTGTAGAACCCGGCAAACGGGGAGGCCAGCAAGCCTAATGCCAGTCCTGACTGGCGCAGGGTGTTGGCCCAGCGGCCTTGTTTGTCGAGCAAAGAGAGCGTGTAGCCAATAAGGTAATAAGCAACCGAAAGGACGGTGAGCACGGGCAGCCACCAGTCCAGGTCGAAGTGCCGCAGGGTGTAGAGCAGGCTAAGCGGCAGGTAGCCGGTGAAGAACGGCAGCAGAATCGGTAGTCGGAAGCGCAGGGCGTAGACCAGGCCAAGGGCGGCGAACAATCCAAAGGCCAGGGCCGCGCGCAGTAAATCGGGGCTGAAGGCGAACAGGGAGACGAATGTGCCGGCTACCAGGGTGAGCAGTGCGAACAGGCGTAGCGGCCAGCGCCAGGCCGGGCGCGATAGCATGTCGCCGGGGAGCAGCCAATCGAGCAGGGAGAGCGGGATGAGCAGGCCGGAGATGATGAAGATGCTGCTGATGCCGAGCGGTTGGATGGGAGGCAGGTTGAAGAAGAAGTACCAGGTCATCACCCAGCAGGCGACGGCTGCCGTCCAGACCCACCAGCGCGCGTTGCGAATTTGCGCCAGGCTGAGCACAAGGCCGGATGCGGCGAACAGGCCAAAGCCGAGCCAGGCGTTTTCGCTTGTGCCGACTAAGCCGGCGATGAAGAAGAGCGGTAAGCTGGCCAGGTTGAGCGGCAGTCCGAAGCGTGTCACTTTGTCCGATTTGAAGATTGAGGTGATTTCTCCCGCTAGGAGCAGGACAAAGCCCCATGCCCACCAGCCGAGGGCAAAGATGGTGTTCGATGGCTCAAACTCGATTAGCGCCAGCCATGCGATTGGCATGAGCGCGCCGGCGGCCAGGAAGCGGAAGAGCGGGAATGGGATGAGAAAGTCGCTGGCGGTGTAAAAGAGAAAGGCGATGACCCAGGTCAAGGCACTGAACAGCCACCAGGCTCCGGTGTAGTTGGCGACTAGGTTGTAAAGCGCCCAGGGCGCGGCAATCACCAGGACAATCAGTTCGAAGGCTTGCACCAACCAGTAGAGCGGCAGGGCAAATTTTTGCGACTGCCAGGTTTTGAGCAGGAAGACGCCCACCAGGCCGAAGAGTCCGGCGGCGGCCAGTGCGAACAGGTATAGGTCGGTGCCTGGCTCAAAAAGATTCGCAAAGTGCCAGGCTGCAACGGCCAGCGCGCCAAAGGCGGTCAGTGAGAAGAAGCGGGAAACGTATAGCCAGGTGCTGAATCCCCATAAGGCGGACATGAGGGTCAGTACAATCAGCCAGTAGGCCGACAGGGACGTTCCCGATAGGTTGAGCAGGTCGGCGAGGACGCCGGCAGAGATGGGCAGGAGTGCGGAAAAGACCAACCACAGGATGAAACTGGGCTGTGGCAGGCGTTTTTTCAAGGCCAGCGCGCCGCCCCCGAACAAGACGGAGACGCCCAGCAGGATGGGCAGGCGCAGGGTCTCGACCAGGGCGGCCAGGATGAGCGCGGCGGCAATGACGAAAAACGCGCCCAGGTAGAGCGCGATTTTGATGCTGGATTCGGAGAGGAGAACGGAGGCGAGCGGGGCAGCGGATGGGGCAACGGATGAGGAAGCGGATAAGCGGATGTCGGAAGCGGATGGGGCAGCGGATGAGGCAGCGGATGGGGAAGCGGATAAGCGGATGTCGGAAGCGGATGGGGCAGCGGATGAGGCAGCGGATGGGGAAGCGGATAAGTGGATGTCGGAAGCGGATGGGGCAGCGGATGAGGCAGCGGATGGGGAAGCGGATAAGCGGATGTCGGAAGCTGATGGGGAAGCGGATAAGCGGATGTCGGCAGCGGATGGGGAAGCAGATAAGCGGATGTCGGAAGCGGATGAGGCAGCGGATTCAGTGGGTTGAGGAAGTGGAGAAACGGATTCTAGAGTGGAGGGAATAACGGGAGGGGCGGGGGAAAGGGTTTCATAGCGGCGGCGCAGGATTTGCGCGCCGCGTTCGGTCAGCAGGCCATCTTTGCGCCATTTTTCGATTTCTGCCAGGATAAATTGGATTTGCTCGGGGGTGTAGTTGCTCACGGTGGCCTCCTTTGCAGAAAAAAACACTCTGATGTCAGCGAGGTTACGCGTTTTTGGGCTGGCGGAAGGAAGTTTTTCGATTGGGGCAGTCTGTTGCTGAAAACGATAAATCCCAGCGGGTTTTATCTCTTTTGTCGCTGGGATTGTGAAGAACGCTAAAGGTAAAAGGCGGGTCGTTACTTTTGTTCGAGCAGGAAAATGTAGGTGGTGTAGGGGTCCAGACGCGGCAAGGGTTGGTAGGGTGCGAAGTCACCACTGCTGATTTCCAGCGGTTCGGCTTGACCTTCGCCAAATATGGTTCGAAGCGTGTATGTGCCATCGCGCAGCGCGCCGCCGGTCAGGCTGAGTTGGTAATTGACGATTGGTTCTTTGCTCAGGTTAATCAGCACCAGCACCATCTGATTTCCGGAGCGGCGTAGGATGGCGTAAAGCGCCGGGTTGTTGCTTTCCGGTAGAATGACTTCGCCGTGTTGTAGGGCGGGTGTTTGCTGGCGAAGAGCAATTAGTTTGCGGTAGTGGTTGAGCAGTGAATTGGGGTCGCTCTCTTGGGCAGCCACGTTTTTGGTTGAGTAATCTGAATTGATGTTCAGCCAAGGTTTGCCGGTGGTAAAGCCTGCTCCGGGTTCGGCGCTCCATTGCATGGGGGTGCGGATGTATTCATCTGGCTTTTGGCCGGTCATGCCGATTTCTTCGCCGTAATACAGGTAGGGCGTGCCAGGGCCAGTCAGGAGTAGTGAGGCGGCCACTTTTGCTTTTTCCACATTCCCGCCTAGGACGTTCATCACTCGGTCTTGGTCGTGGTTGGTCAGGAAACTGGCGTAATTGCCGTGCGGCGCGCCCGCTAGGGTGAATTTGATGGCGCTGATGATGCTGGATTTGGCCTCGCCGCGTGCGCTGTTTAGGTAGCCGCTGGCAAGTTCAAAGTTGAAGATGTGGTCCAGTTGTTCTTGACCGTTGCCGTAGGCTTTGATGAGAGTCCCTCCCGCTCCATAGACTTCGCCTACGGTGTAGGCTTGCGGGTTCAGGTCTTTGTAGAAAACGTAGAACTCACGCAGCCAAGCATGGGTGGCGGGGGTGTTTTCTTGCTTGCCGTTTTCTTCTATGAGATGTTTTATGGCGTCTATGCGGAAACCATCTATGCCGATTTCGCTCAGCCAGAAGCGCACAACTTTTTTGATTTGGGCGGTGACTTCTGGGTTGGTGTAGTTCAAGTCGGGCATGCCGCCCCAAAACAGGCCGTAGTAGTAGCCGTTGTCGGTCTTGTGCCAGGCTGGGCCACCATAGGGGCCTTTTTGGTTGGGGTCGGTTTCGGACCAGATGTAGTAATTACGGTAGGGAGATTGTGGGTTGAGCGCAGATTGAAAGAAAGGGTGACGGTTGGAGGTATGGTTAGGAACAAAGTCAATGATGATGCGCATGTTGCGCCGATGGGCTTCGGCCACTAGCTGCTTGAAATCATCCATTGTGCCGTAGGCCGGATTGACGGCGTAATAGTTCAGTACGTCGTAGCCGTGATAGGAGGGTGAGGGGTGGATGGGCATGAGCCATAAGGCATTTACGCCCAGCGACTGCAGGTAATCTAGTCGTTGCAGGATGCCCTTAAAATCACCGATTCCATCTCCGTTAGTGTCTTGAAAGGAACGCACGAAAATCTCGTAGAAGACGGCTTGCTTCCACCAAGGGATGGATGAGGAGGGAGATGGAGAAGAAGTGGGAGCGGATGTGGGCGCAGAAGTGGGTACGGAAGTAGGAATGCAGGAAATTAGTAAAGTCATTAGAGTTGTAAGTAGAAACAGTTGTTTCATTTGTAGGCCTAAAAAGAATCTTTCCTCTTTCGCTTTTCCTTAGTTTTTCATGGCAGGATTAGGAAAGAGGAAAGTGCAAAAGTTTATGCTCGAAATGATAATTAGCCTTTGACCGCGCCGGTGGTTAGGCCGCTGGTGATGTATTTTTGCAGGGCAATGTAGGTAATGGCAACCGGCAAGGCTACGATGACTGCAAAGGCCGAGAAGCGGTTCCACGGGATGGCATTGGCGTATTGGCCGGTCATGTTATACAGGGTCATGGAGAGGGTGTAATCTTGGGGTTTGGTCAGGAAGAGCCAGGGCAGGGCAAATTCTTGCCAGTGGCCGATGAAGCCCAGGAAGAAGGTGACGGCGAGTTGCGGGACGGCCAAGGGCAGGACGATGAGGAAGAAGACTTGGTTGGGGCTGGCGCCGTCAATGGCGGCCGCTTCTTCCAATTCGCGCGGAATGGTATCTAGATAGCCTTTGAGATTCCAAATGGCAAAGGGTAATGCCCCCGAAATCATGGCAATACCCACACCTAAGAGGGAATCGCGCAGGTTGAAGAGTAGTTTACCTGTTGTGCTGCAAGTGGTGAATGGATTGAACGCTAGAACGCCGGGGGAGCATTCCACAATGCGAAAACTGTTCATCAGTAGGAAGAGTGGCGTGGAAAGGCCGACCGCCGGCATAAGCAGCGGAATGAAAACCATAATCATCAGCACTTGGCGTAGTTTGAATTTGAAGCGCGAGAAGGCGTAGGCGGCGGTGACGGCTATCATCAACGCGACCAAGCCTACTCCAACGGAGAGCAGGAAGCTGTTGCGCAAGAGTTCCAGGAAGGTGACCGGGTTGGCGGTGGGTCGGTCGAGTACTTGCTGGTAGGCTACAAAAGAGATTTCACGCGGAATGAGTTGCAGAGAGGAAGGCCGGGTTGTTTGCGAACTGAATGAGAGGGTGATGATGTACATGATGGGGAACATCACTTCTAAGGTGATGAGCAAGGTCAATATCTGGAGCAAGAGTTGCCGCCAGAGTGGCAGGTCGCGCCCGCCGACCTCGTTGGAGGTATTCATGGTCAGAAAACGCACTAAAAAGTTTTTCTGTTCGCCTTTGGTTGTCATATTAGGCCTCCGTGTAGGTTTCAGTCGCGCGGGTGATGCGGTTCGTAATCAGAAACACGGTAAGAGAGACGAAGAAGATAAAGACCGAGAAGGCTGCCGCAGCGCCGTACAGACGCAGGTTACGCACCAGGTCGTAGGCGAAGGTCACCAAAATTTCGGTGGTGCGCGCCGGGCCACCGCCGGTCATAAAGTAGACGAACGCAAAGAGGTTGAAGGATGTGGTAAAGCCATACACTGCTGCCGGTATCATGGCCGGGCGCAGGAGCGGCACGGTGATGTGCCAGAATTGCTGGCTATCGGATGCGCCGTCAATCGAGGCGGCTTCATACAGGTCTTTGGGAATGCTCTGGAGTGCGCCGGTGGCAACGACGGTCATGAACGGCCAGCCTAGCCAGAAGTTGGCAATCATCATGGCGTAGTAGGCCAGCGGCAGGGGACCATTGGGCAGCAGCCAGGGAATGGGCGGGGTGTATTCGGTCAGCCAGCGAATGCGGACGGGGTCGGTTGCGCCAAACCACATGGCAACGGTGGTCAGGAACTGATTCATTGCACCATATTGTTCGTCAAAGATGTTGCGCCAAACGGTG
The DNA here is from genome assembly GCA_003130845.1 of Anaerolineae bacterium. Lineage (GTDB taxonomy): Bacteria > Chloroflexota > Anaerolineae > Anaerolineales > Villigracilaceae > UBA5195. The sequence continues at coordinate 38,779 of QEXW01000083.1, read as the reverse complement.
GCGACCACCAGTGGCGGGACAACCACCGGCAGGATGTAGATGGCGCGGTAGATTTTCTTGAACCACAAACCTTGCACGTTGAGCAGGACGGCAATCAGCACGCCCGCCGGTACGTGCAGCATGACGTTGGTAATCGCCCACCAGAAGTTGTAGGTGAGAACGCGGAAGAATTCAAAGTTTTGAACCGGCAACCCGCCCGTTAGGATGTCAATGTAGTTTTTGAAACCAATCCAATTCAATTGGGGTGAGGCCAATCCGAAGCGCAGGTCTTTGGTTTGAAAATCGGTAAATGAGACGATAATCTGATAGACGAGTGGATAGAACGTGATGACGGCCATGACGGTGAAGGCGGGAAGCAGGTAGAGATAGGGTAGAAGTGCCCGCCGGATTCGTGCGCCGCGTGAAACGCTGCCTGCAATTTCCATCGTTGCCATGAAACTTCACTCCTGTTCTCGGTGGGGTGGGAAGTGTTTTATGCGCTCACAAATTACGGATTAGGTTTGAATTATAAGCCGCAATTGGTCAGCGTAAACACATTTCCAATGTGTTTTGTGCGGAAGAGAAGGGGCGAACAGGAAAGATTCCCTGTTCGCCCCGTTGGTTGTTGAGAATTACTTGTTGGCGTTGGCCGTGGCGTTGGCTACCCAATCTGCTGCGGGGGTGCCTTTTTCGAAGACTTCATCGGTGCCGCAGAAGTTGGACCAGTACAGGCCGAGTTGCGGAACCTGCGGGCGGACGTAGCCGGTCTTGAAGGCTTCGACCAGGCCCTTGATGAGCGGGTCGGTGATTTCGACATCGGTGCGGGCGGGAACGTGACCAGCTTCGTTCATCATGATGGTCTGAGCGTTCTTGCCGGTCAGGTAGAGGGCTACTTCGAGAGCAGCTTCTTTGTTGGCGCTGTTCGGGTTGAAGTAGAAGCCATCAACACCGAGCAAGGGGTTAGAAGCACCGCCGGGGCCAGAGGGCAGGGGGGCAACGGCCAGTTTGTCGCCGAGGGCTTTCTTGTAATCGCCCATGGCCCAGTTGCCGTTGGTGATGGCGGCTACTTTGCCTTCAGAGAAGGGTGCCAGACCATCGCTGTCGTTCTTGGGCCAGCCATTGGCCTTGGAAATCTGGTACAGTTCGTTCAGATATGCCATGGCGTTGGCAACGCCGCCACCCTGGTCAGCAACGACTTTCCAGTTGCTGTCAAAGATTTGGCCGCCGAAGGCGCCGAAGAAGCCCCAGTGGTGGTAGCAGCCGTAGGAGATGGCGATGGGCGTGCCGCCTTCCATGAGCGCTTTGAGTTCATCGGTGGTCTTGGGGGCTTCCTTGAGCATGTCCTTGTTGTACCAGAAGGCTACTGCTTTGAGGGATTCGGGAATGCCGTACAGTTTGCCTTCGACACTCATGCCTTCCACAGAGAGCGGGGTATAGGCGCCTAGTTTGTCTTTGGCCAGGTCGGTGATGTCGGCAATCAGGCCAGCGCGGGCATCGTCACCCAGCGAGTCGTTGGGGGCGATGAACATATCGGGACCGCCGCCAGCAGCAACGTCGGTGCGGTACTTGTTGAAGATGTCATTGAACGGAACTTGCAGAACCTGGATGTCGTACTGGGGCAGGTCGGTCTTGGCCTGTTCCAGAATCTTCTGGAGGGCAACTTCTTCGGCAGAGCCGGTGCCGTAGGCGTGCCAGAAGGTGACGGTGATTTTTTCCGCCGGGGCGGCAGTGGGCTGCTCAGGGGCGGCAGTGGGCTGTTCGGCAGCAGCAGTGGGCTGTTCGGCAGCAGCAGTGGGCTGCTCAGGGGCAGTGGTGGGGGCTGCGCCGCCGCCACAGGCCGCTAGGACGAAGGAGGCAATCAGCAGGAGGCTGATTATCGCCAGGAATGACTTTTTCATTTCTCTTTCTCCTTTTGAATGTGAAATAGATAGGGTTTCGAGAAGCATAGCGCTTCTTCTCAACAAAAGAAGGGGTATAACATGGTTGGTATGGTTGCCGAGTTTGTCATCACCTCCTTTGCTCTGTGGCTTGGTGTAACGCAATGGATAATGCCTGCACAACAGCGCCAACTGCAGAGGAGTGGCGTCGTAATACGGCGGTGTTGATTTTGACGGTGCGCGCCGAAGCCTGGAGGCTGCGCCGTGCAACGGTATCGCGAATTGGTTGTAGAAGTAGATCTCCGATTTGCGCTACGCCGCCACCGACGACAATCATGCGCGGATTGAATAGGTTGACCAGGCCGGCGATGGCAATTCCAAGGTAACTGCCCGCCCGGCTGATAATTTGCTGGGCTACTAGGTCGCCGCGCCGTGCAGCGGAGGCTACGTCGCGAGCGGTGATTTCTTCGAGCGGCCCTAAGCCAGAGAGTAGGGTGCGTTTGCCTTGTCGGATGGCTTCTCTGGCTTGGCGCGCAATGGCGCGACCGCCAGCCAGGGCTTCTAGGCAGCCGGCGTTTCCACATTCACACATTGGGCCGTTTTCTTCAATGGTCAGGTGACCGATTTCGCCGGCCGAGCCGGTGGCGCCGCGATAGATTTGTCCGTTGAGCAACAGCCCTGACCCAATCCCTGTACCAACTTTGATATAGGCCAGGAAGTTCTCGCCTCGTCCGGCGCCATAGGCCCATTCGCCAATCGCGCCGAGTTCTGCGTCGTTGTTGAGCGAAACGGGCAGGTTCCACTTTTCTTCTAGGCTGGCTTGGATAGGATAGCCATCCCAGCCCGGCATGATGGGGGGCGCATAGACCATGCCGGCCTCGCTGGCAATTGGCCCCGGCACGCCTAGCCCAATGGCGCCCAGCGATGTGGCGTTCATTTCGTGCTTTTTGAGCAAATCGGCAAGCAAGTCGCTGGCTTGTTTTAGGCATTTTTCTGGGCCGGCCGCGATGTTGAAAGGGATTTCGACCTCGTCAATGACCTGCGCGGCAAAATCCGCAAGCATCACCATCAGGTGCGAAGCACCCATATCTATGCCGGCTACAAAGCCGCGCGTTGGGTTGATTTCCAGAATGATAGGGGGGCGCCCGCTTTGTTTGTTACGCGCTTCTGTCTCGCGAATGACGTTGCTTTCTAGCAAGTCATTCACGATGGCGGTCATAGCAGCCCGGCTCAGGTCCATGCGTTGGGCCAGTTCGGCGCGTGAAATTCCGCCAGGTGTAAAGCGGATTAAATCCAGTACGGCATGTTTGTTAAGGTTCTTAACAACTTGTTGTGGGTGAGACCAGGTGAATTGTGTCATTTTCGCCGTCTGGGTCAAAATACGCGCTTTTTCTGTTTTTTATAATAACATTAACTCGGATTTTGTCAAGTCTTTTAACAATAATTTTCTTGAGATAGGGGCAAGTTGTATGAACATGTAACCGCTTACAAAAAAATGGTGACTATCACCTGGAGGGTGATAGTCACCGAGATGAGGTAAGCCAGGGGATGGCTGATTACTTGACGCGCAGGGCATCCCAGCCGGCGTATTTGGCGGTATCGCCTAGTTCGGCTTCGATGCGCAGGAGCTGGTTGTATTTCGCAACGCGGTCCGAGCGGGCCGGGGCGCCGGTCTTGATTTGGCCCATGTTGAGCGCTACCGAAAGGTCGGCGATGGTTGAGTCTTCGGTTTCGCCAGAGCGGTGCGAGGTGACGGTGCGCCAGCCATTGCGGTGACAGAGTTCGACCGCTTCGATGGTTTCGGTCAGCGAGCCAATCTGGTTTAGTTTGACGAGCAGGGCATTGCAGGTCTTTTCTTCAATGCCGCGCCGGACGCGCTGCGGGTTGGTGACGAGCAGGTCGTCGCCGACAATCTGGATTTTGTCGCCCAGTTCTTTGGTGAGCAAGACCCACGATTCCCAGTCATCTTGGGCTAGGCCATCTTCCAGGGAAACGATGGGGTACTGGCGCACCCAATTGGCCCAGAATTCGACCATTTCTGCACCGCTCAGTTTCTTGCCTTCTTTGCGCAGGTGATAGGTTTTGGTTTCTTCGTCGAAAAGTTCCGAAGCCGCTGGGTCAAGCGCGATGGCAACCTGTGCGCCGCGTCCGGCCTTGAAACCGGCCTTTTCGATGGCTTCCAGGATGACTTCGACGGCTTCGTTGTTGGCTTTGAGGGCCGGGGCGTAGCCGCCTTCATCGCCAACCAGCGTGGCGTAGCCCTTCGATTTCAGAACGGACTTGAGCGCGTGGTAGATTTCCGCGCCCCAGCGCAGACCTTCGGCAAAGGAGGGTGCGCCGAGCGGCATCACCATGAATTCCTGCGCATCGGTGCTTTGCCAGCCGGTGTGCGCGCCGCCGTTGAGGATGTTCATCATCGGCACGGGCAGCACATGGGCATAGACGCCGCCGATGTAGCGGTAGAGCGGCAGGCCGAGCGCGTTGGCGGCGGCTTTGGCTACCGCCAATGAAACGCCCAGAATGGCGTTGGCGCCCAGTTTGGCTTTGTTGGGTGTGCCATCCAGGGCTAATAGTTCGGCGTCAATTCCTTTTTGGTCCAGCGCATCCCACCCAAACAGGGCGTCGGCAATGGTGTCGTTGACGTTGGCTACTGCTTGGCTTACGCCTTTGCCCAGGTAGCGCCCTTTGTCGCCATCGCGCAGTTCGAGTGCTTCATGAATGCCGGTGGAGGCACCCGAAGGAACTGCTGCACGTCCCCATGAACCATCGCTTAAGACCACTTCCACTTCTACGGTGGGGTTGCCGCGCGAATCGAGAATTTCGAGTGCAGAGATGCTTTCAATCGTGGTATCCATATAGACTCCTTGAAAATGTGATAAGAACGCTTTGCTTTCCAAAGTGTTCTTTTGGTTGGCTGTTTTTTTGCCCGGTCAAGTATAATCCGATTTTTGATTTTTGATTTTGGATTTGCGATTTTGGCTTTGGGATTTGTGGTGTATGCCGAAACGTTTAGAATTGCCTGCAAATGACATTCGTCCTCGTCTGCATTATCCGCTCTATGAGACCAATCTGCATAAATTGGCAGTGTGGTTTTTTCGGCACGCGTTACGGCCTTTTATGGATATGCAGGTGCGCGGCCTGGAGCATGTGCCTGCAAGGGGTGCGGCGGTGGTGGTGTGTAATCACCTGGTGGATTGGGATGTCTTTCCGTTGCAGTTGGCCCTGCCGCGCATGATTTATTACATGGGGAAGGCGGAGCTGTTTCAGATTCCGCCGGTTCACTGGCTGTTCCGACAGTTGGGTGGGTTTCCGGTCTATCGCGGCGAGCGTGACCGTTGGGCGCTCGAACATGCGCTCAAAATTTTGGCAAGCGGGCAGATGGTGGCGATGTTCCCGGAAGGGACGCGTTCGCGCGGCAAGGGGCTGGCGCTGGCCAAACCGGGCGCGGCGCGTCTGGCGCTTGAGGCCAATTGTCCATTGGTTGTAGTCTCTATTAATGGTATCCAAAATCTCTTTAAGACGTTTCCACGCCGGGCAGTGGTGGAGGTGGTGATTGCCCCGCCAATTTATCCTACTGAAAACGATACACCGCTTTCGCTGACCGACAAAATCATGTTTACAATGGCCGCCAACTTGCCGCCAGAATTGCGCGGGGTGTATGCGGAGAGACCGGCCGGGTGGATGGGGTAATCCGCGATAGGTATCGGTTACCCAACAGAAAGGTTCCGGGCTTTCTCTTCCAGGATGCGCCGCGCGGGGATGTTCAACCAAGCTGCTCGTTGATGCGGCAAGAGCAGATGCTGGCGGATGCGTTTGAGTGCGGCGTGCGCGGTGCGAGCAATGCGGTCGGCGCCCACGTCCAGCGGCTGCCGCCCGACAAGGCGTTTCACGACCCGGTCGGTTTCTCTACGAAAAAGCGTATCGGAATTAATTTCGATGGTTTCTCCGGCTTGATGGTGAAATAGGCTCTGCCCCAGGGTAGCCGGCCAACCGAGAGGGGCATCCATGGCGAGCAGGGCCGGCTGTTCAGGGGTAAGCCAGCGAAATATTGTGTTGGCGATGGTTTTGGCGGGGCTTCCAACCACAACGCGGAGAATTTCGGTTCGGTGATTGTCCCACTCTGCCAGTGCTAAACCCACTTTGGCTGGGTCGGTGGCGCAGTCAATTCCAAGATTCAGAAGAAATAGCGTAATCGCCAGCGCCAGGATGAACTGGGTCAGGTAACTGATGGAGGCGGGTGTCAGGTAAATTGAAGGCATTTACTCATATTATCCCCGAAACAAGGCCGTTTTGCGTTATCGCCTTTTAGAAAATGCGCTGTGTATTTTCTAATGTTTAGAAAAGACCGGCGCAACAGCGCCGGTCTTAACACCTTGAGAAACTCTGGGCAACGTTTGCTTTTCCAATTTCGACTTTACACCAGCATCCGCACCGGCTCTTCGAGATACTTGGCCAATGCCTGCATAAACTGGGCGGCCTCGGCCCCGTCGCTGACGCGGTGGTCAACCGAGATGGTGGCTTTCATGCGCCAACCAATTTTGATTTGGCCATTTTCGACCACCGGCACTTCTTTGGCAGAACCGATGGCCAAGATAGCCGCTTCAGGCGGGTTGATGATGGCGATGAATTCGTCCACGTCATACATCCCTAGATTGGAGGTGGAGAAGGTCGAACCGTCCACATCTTCGGGTTTGACTTTGCCCTCGCGGGCGCGGGCGGCCATGGCCTTGATTTCGCTCGAAATGACGCGCAGCGGCTTCTGGTCGGTATCTTTGACGACCACCGTCATCAGGCCGCCAGGAACAGTCACCGCCACGCCGACATTCACCTGTCCCTTACGGATGATTTTATCGCCCTGCAAGGTCGCGTTCAGGTTGGGGAACTCGCGCAAGGCCAGCGCGACCGCTTTGACGATGAAATCATTCACGGAAAGTTTTTCGCCATCGGGCAAGTATCCGTTGACCTGCTTGCGCAACTCCATCAGCGCTTCCATCTTGTACTCATGGGTTACGTAGAAGTGCGGGATGGTGGTCTTGGATTCAACCAAGCGGCGGCCAATGGCCTGGCGCAGTTTGGTGGTTGGGATGGATTCATCAGCGGCAGGTATCACCGGTGCTTGGTAACTGCTAACTGGCAAAGCAGGTTGCTGACTGGCGACAGATGGCTGAACACTGGTCACTGCTGCCTGCTGACTGAGCGCCGCCTCAACATCCCGCCGCACAATGCGCCCGCCGGGGCCGGTGCCAACCACAGAACCGAGGTTCACGCCCTTCTCGCGGGCGATTTTCTTTGCCAGGGGAGAAGCCTTCAAGATTTCCGATGTTTGATTTTCGACTTTCGATGAATTGTCCACCTGGGCGGATTCGCCAGTTATCGGGTTTTCCGATTGTCCAGTTGTCTCAGCCGCAGGCGTCTGCTCACTGGTCACGGATGACTGATGACTGGATGTTGATACCTGTTCTCCCGCCGCGCCGACCACCGCAATTGGTTCATTGACCGGGACGCTTGTGCCAGGGTCCACCAAGTGCTGAAGCACGATGCCGCTGAAGTGCGATTCGACTTCTACGGTGGCTTTGTCGGTTTCAATTTCGGCTAGGATTTCACCTTTTTGGATGGGTTCTCCAACCTGGCGCACCCAGCGCACCAAGACACCTTCGGCCATGTCAAAGCCAAGTTTGGGCATTTTGATAATTTCAGCCATTATTTCAACACCTCCTTGACCGCCGCGACAATATCTGGCACTTGCGGCAGGGCGGCCTGTTCCAGTGTGCGGTTGTAGGGTAGTGGCACTTCTTTTTGTGCTACGCGCAGGATGGGGGCATCGGCGTAATCGAAGGCTTCTTCGTACATGCGGCTGACCACTTCGGCCCCTACACCATAGGATTTCCAGCCTTCTTCTACCACCACGGCGCGGTTGGTTTTCTTGAAGGACTCTAGCACAGGCTCCATATCCAGCGGGCGCAGGGTGCGTAGGTCAACAATTTCGACTTCGATGCCCTCTTTTGCGAGTTGGTCGGCGGCTTTCATGGAGAGTTCCAGTCCCTTACAGTAGGTGACGATGGTGACATCTTTGCCAGGGCGCTGGATTTTGGATTTGCCGATAGGTTCAAGGTGTTCACCCTCCGGCACTTCGCCGCGCACTTGGTACATGGTGGCATGTTCGATGAACAGGACGGGGTCATCGGAACGAATGGCGCTCTTGAGCAGGCCTTTGGCATCGGCCGGGGTGCCGGGGCTAACCACAATTAAGCCGGGGAAATGCGCAAAGATGGCATCTGGCGTCTGGGAGTGGGTTGCGCCGAGCTGACGTCCTCCACCGCCCACTGCCCGAATGACCATTGGCACTTTGAATTGCCCGCCAAACATATAGCGCAGTTTGGGGGCTTGGTTGACAACGTAGTCCATCGCTGAGAAGGCAAAGTTGATGGTCATTAATTCGGCAATCGGGCGTTGACCGACCATTGCTGCGCCAATGGCTGCGCCAAGGATGGCGTTTTCGGCAATGGGTGTGTCTTTTACGCGTTGTGGGCCGTATTTATCGTAAAAACCTTTGGTAACGGCGTATGTGCCGCCCCACACGCCAACCTCTTCGCCGAGGATAAACACGGCAGGGTCGCGGTCCATTTCTTCCATTAAGGCTTGCGAGATGGCCTCGCGCATGGTGATTCTCGCCATACTGTCTCCAGTTTTTCAGTATCGCTTACCAGGCAGTTCTAACCAAGGGTGTATACACTTTGGTTACTCAACCTGGTAATAGGTTAGTCAACGTAAATATCCTTGAACAGTTCTTCCAACCCTGGCTCTGGGCTGGCTTCGGCAAACTCTACGGCTTTGTCGGTGTCTGCTTGTGCTTGGTCATCTAGCGCGTTCAGTTCAGACTCGGTGGCAACCTGGTGTTTGAGTAAATAGGCACGGAAAATGCCGATTGGGTCATTTTCTTGCCATTTTTTCACCTCGTCCTGCTGGCGGTAGCGTTCTGGGTCGCCCATCGAGTGGCCACGGAAGCGATAGGTGACAGCCTCTAACAGATAGGGTTGGCTGGTTTCGCGCACGTATTGTATGGCTTTTTGGGCGGCTTCGTAGACTTTGATGACATCCATTCCGTCCACGCGGTCGCTTTTCATGCCATACCCATCGGCTTTTTGGCGAATTTCATCCACCGCAGAAGCGCGCTCTACGGCTGTTCCCATACCGTACTGGTTGTTCTCGCATACCCAAAGCACACGTAAATTCCAGATTTTGGACAGGTTAAGTGCTTCATGGAAATAGCCGATGTTGGTTGCTCCATCACCGAACATACAAATGGTGATGTTGTCATTTCCAGCGTATTGGTCGCCCAGAGCGAGGCCGGCGGCGATAGGCAGGTGCCCACCCACGATGGCGTGTCCACCCCACATATTTTTTTCAACCGAGGCCATGTGCATGGAACCGCCTTTGCCTTTGGACATGCCCGTAATCTTACCGAGCAGTTCGGCCATGACTTCGTTCGCCGAAATGCCGCAGTTGAGCGCCACGCCATGGTCACGGTAGGCGGTGATGACTCGGTCGCGCGGTTCGCGGGCTGCAATCAGGCCGGTCGAGACCGCTTCTTGCCCGATGTACAGATGCATAAAGCCGCCAATTTTTCCGGCCTGGTATAGCTCGGCTCCGCGTTCTTCTACGCGCCGAATTAAGACCATCTCATAATACATTTGCAGCAACTTTTGTTTGTCCATGGAATCTCCAAAAATCAGGATAATGACACAAAAACAGCCGGGCGTTTCCCCGGCAGGCTGGCTGTTTGGTTCCCGAAGCGGGGATTATCTCGCATATTTATATCTTTTTTCTCTTAAATTTTCCAGAGCATAATAACCCCAAAGGGGTGATTTTGATGCGCTTTGCGAGTGATGTTTATCACACCAAACGATTTATCCTTTGGGTTCGGATGGATTGGCGCCGCTGGTGCGGATGTTGACCGTTTTCTTAAGAATATCGAACCAGAACGGTGCGCCTTGTGCCGCAGCCAGCCCGCTTGCTAGCAATCCGAACAACTTGAGCAGAATGCCGGTGGGGTCGTTGGGCGCCGGAGCGTTGATGATTGGGTAACAGAGTCTACCGATTTGCAAGCCATAATAATCTATGCTCGATTGTGGCCACAGGGTGCATTTTTTGTACGAAGTATCTACCATCTGCACGGCACCCTGACTGTCTGCCGGGAGCGGTGTGCCAACCCAACCGATAGGAACGTTGAGTGTTGAAAACTGCAACTGCAGCGCGGCTAATTGTTCAGCAGTCATGGGGCGCAAACCATCTTCGTTTTGAGCGACCAGGGCTTGGGCTTGTGAACTTAAGGTCTGCCGTATCAGTGGTTCACGCCACAGCGCCTGAATGAGTGCCAGGGTATCGGCGTTTAGCACAATTGCCACGCTCAGGCCAATGACGAGGGACATTTTTTGGGCGTTGCGCTTGTACCAGCCGCTCAAACGTTCAACGCCGCTGTCGAACCAGTTTTCTACGCGGTCGCGTGCTTCTCCCAGGGCTTGGTCACCTTTTTGTATGCCTAGAAATAGGCTTTCCAGGGCTTGTTTGAGTTGTGGGTTGGTAGCGCCCAGAGCGGCAATTCCTTCTTGAATTTGCTCGAAGGCGGAAGGCGTTTCGCTGCCGCCGGTTTGCTGTCGTTCCGCTTGAATTCCAGCCAGGATGGTATCTACATCGCGAGCGCTGATTTCTACGCGGCTGAGAGTTTGTTCGACGGCTTGTTGTAGGGCGGGGTGAATACGCGCCAAATGCTCTAGTTCCATTTTGATGTTCGACACGGCATTTTGCAGGGCGGCTTCGCCGGCGTGGGTGTTGACCGCTTTGCGCGCCGCCGTTAGCACGAGACGGAACTGGGCCTCGGCGCGGGCTTTTTCGTCTTTTTGGAGTTTTTCAATGACCGGACGCAATCTCTGAATTTCGCGTTGCAAAATGGACGACTCTTGGCCGGCGTGGATTAAGATGTCGAACAGAGCCAAGGAGAACATGCGCGGTGGGATGTAAGACGGTCGCTTGAGGGTGCGCTGGTCATTGCCGGTGTGCAGGGATTGGATGAGGGGGTGCTCGTAAAATTGCTCGGCTAAGGCTGGGTCAGACAAGAAGTTGCGGATGTGCGTTTCCAGCATTTTGGCGCGCAAATGCAGGCGGCCTCCAATCCATTCCTGGATGTACATGACGGCAATGCTCAAGACCAGCCAGGCGAAGATGAGACTGATGAAGATTTCGAAAATGGTAAGCAGTGACATATAGTGGTCCTCGGCCTGCTTTTTATTCAGTATACAAGAAAATTATGTGCTTGACGCGATAGATTTGTGGGCTCGGGTGTGTGCTTGGTTGACCAGATAGATGCCGACCAGCGCAATGATGCCGCCCAGGAGTTGCCAAGTGGTTGGAATTTCGCTTAAGAACGGGATGGCCAACACAGTCGTCATCACCGGTTGTCCAATCATGGTTGGGGAGACCACCGAAGCAGGTAGGTGGCCAAGTGCAAAAGTCACTGAAAGGTATCCTAAGATTTGTGCAACGATGGCGGAAAGCAAGAAGATGAGCCAACTTGAGGGAGCATATCCTAACAAAGGATTGCCTAACAGGAGGTTAATCACCCACAGGGCGCCGGAGGCTGACAAGGCCATTAACCAAGCATAAGTCAGAGCATCGAAACTGCGTCGTCCACGTTCGGTTGCCAAATAGTAGATGGCGTAAAAGAAGCTGGCCAATAAAGCCAACAGGTCACCAAACCCCAAGTGAGGGTGTATCAGTAAATCGCTGCCTACGATTAAGGTAGCCCCGCTCATGGCGAGCGCTAGTCCTAGCCAGAAATCACTTTGCAGGCGCTCATGAAAAAAGAAAAATCCAACCAAGGCCACCCATAAGGGGGCTGTATTCCCGATGAGCGTGGCATTGGATGCGGTTGTGTAGGTGACAGCGGTGTTCCAGAAGGTAAAATCCAGGGCTGTGGCAATTCCGGCAAGGGTGGGGAAGATGATTTGAGATTTGCTGACCGAGAGCGGTTTGCGGTTTCGCTGAATAACAAAAGGGGTGAGAATACAGGCTGCGAAGAGCAGCCGATAGAAGCCGGTGACAGGTCCGGGCGCTTTGGCCCAGCGTACAAACATGGCGGACAGGCTAAGCGAGAGAATGCCCACAACCAGGGCAAGATAGGGTAAATAGGGGGCCAAGCGGGTCGTCAGAGATGGTTTCATGGCTTTTCTGGGTTGAATAGTGCCTTAAGCAGGACTGGAATTTCAGCCAGCGTTTCGACCACTGCATCAGGTGTCGCTGGCCCGGGCGTTTGCAGGCGTGCCCGCCGTTTGAGCCAAATGGCGAACATCCCTAATAGTTTAGAGCCACCTACATCGGCATCTAACCGGTCACCGACCATGGCGGCTTGGTCGGGCATGTAGCCCCAATGTGCCAAGGCGAGTTCAAAAATGCGAGGGTGTGGTTTGCGGTAGGAGCAAGCAGCAGAAGTTAGGATGAAGTCAAAGTATGGTTCGATGCCGAATTTTTCAACCAATTGGAAGACATCGCGGTTATCACCCGCGTTTGATACCAAGCCTAGCCGGTATCCATCGTTTTGCAGGGCGGCTAGGGTTTCGACAGCATCGGCTTCTAGCAGCCAGTTTTGCTGGGTGATGGCATAAAACTCGTCGAGCGCGGTGCGCAGCGTGCTTTCCGGCACATGGGGGTAGCCTTTTTGCTCGAGCAGGTCTGACAGCACACGAAGGGTGCTCAACTCCGATAGATTGCGGTCACGTTCGATATAGTATTCTTCTAACTTCTCGCGAAATTCTGCCCCAAAGGTGTTGCAATCAATTCGTATTCCCCCAGCGCATAAGGAATCAGCCAATGCCTGGCCGGCCCGTTCAAAGACGGGTGGCCAAGGGTGGGGAGAATACATTAGGGTATCACCGAGGTCGAACAAAACGGCTTGGAGCAAACGGGGCATGGTGTGAGCGGTGTGTGCCGGATGGGGTAGGTTGTCAGTATCCTCTTTGACGGTCTACCAAGTTATAGAGCGGTAAGCCACTGACATACCGCAGCAAATTTTCAGCAAACAGGCGCATGGCGCGTTCCGTATATTGCGAGCTATTGCCAGAGATGTGCGGGCTGAGGATAACATTCGGTAATGCCCATAAAGGGCTGGATGCGGGTAAGGGCTCTTCGGGAAAGACATCCAAAGCGGCGCCGCCTAATCTGCCAGTTTGCAGAGCTTTGAGCAAGGCTGTGTGGTTAACAACACCTCCGCGGGAGACATCCACGAGAAATGCTCCCGGCGGCAGGGAATTTAGGATTCGTTCGTCAATCAGGTTGTTTGTCTTCGGGGTGAGTGGAACGGTCACAATCAGGAAATGACATTCGCGCGCCATGGAGCGCAATGCTTGGGCCGGATAGAGGCGGGTGACCAATTCGGCGTTCGGGTCGCCCATTCCTTCGGCTAAGAGGTAGCCGTTATCGGCAGGGTGCATTAGGTCTCGTTTACAGGCTAGCACGGTAACGCCAAAGGGTTGCAATAGACGCGCAACTTGCCTGCCAATGCTGCCGTAGCCGACAATTCCGGCGGTTTTGCCGCGTAATTCAAACGGGATGAAACGTTCTAAGCGGTCTTTTGGCCATTCGGCTTTTTTTTGCGCAGTCAGAAGGGCTGGAACTTTGCGGCTGAGGGCCAGCATCATGGTCAAGACATGCTCGGCGACTTGTGAAGCCGAGGCGCCACTCAGGGTGGTAATGAGCAAGTTTTCTTTTTTCAAAAGTGGTTCGTCGAGAAAGCGGTCTATGCCTGCAAAATGGAATTGTATCCAACGGAGAGCCGGCACCTGTTCTGGTTGGGGCAGCAGGTGGGCGGTGTATAGTACTTCTATGCGTGCCCAGGTTTCAGGGGAGATTTCGTTCAGACCGCCGATTTGGCTCGCCGTGATGTTGAGCCGTGTTGAGATGCCGCGTAATTGCACCAGCAGTTCTTCGCTGACCGGGACGGTAATTAGAACTTCGATGGGGGAGGAGGCAGGCATGCAGGCTTATCCGACGCAGTGGGGAAAGTTTTCCCCGCCTTTTGGAACACTTATGCGAGAGATGAGATGCGCTTTCGGGCTGAATTGTACTGCGTATTACGAATTGTGTTAGAGAGACAACAGTACCGCCCATCTGGATGGGATGGGCGGTGTGGAGGGGCTTATTGGCTGGCTTTGGGGATGATGAGCCAGGCAAGCAGATATAACCCTATCCCCGGCACTCCGCCAGGGAGGAATGCAATCAGAAATGCTAATCGAAACCAGAAAGCGTTAATGCCGAAGAATTCGGACAAGCCACCGCATACGCCAGCCAGTATGCGGTTGTGGCGCGAGCGACGCAAGCCAGGACGGGTGTTGATGGTCATACGATACCTCCGAGATTTGAAGCACGGCAATCAATCTAAACAAGGGTGTGATGCGTAAATATACGGAATGTGGCCTGGTTGGTTGTATTTTTCCGTGTCAAATCTCTTGGCAGGTTGGGGCCAGGATGCAAGGAGGTGCTTGGTGCGGGTTTCTAAGCGCCGCCTTTGAGATAGATGCCAGTTGGATCGAGTTCTTCGCGCAGGATGCGCAGTTCTTGTTCGCTCACCGGGGCGGTGGTGCGTAGATGTGGGGCGATTTTTAAGTCCCAGCCGGTGTTTTCTTTGGCCATTTCGACAGTTTTTCCGGGGTGTAGCGCTGTGAGCATCAGTTCGCCGTTTTCGTCGGGTTCGAGCAAGCCTAAGTCGGTCACAACCACCACCGGGCCCTGCCCGCGCAGACCGGCTTGCTTGCGCCGCTCTTTGCCATCCAGGTAGCCGGCCGATGTGAGAAAATCTACTTGTTCGGGGAAGCGTCGTTTTTGATGGGGAGTCATGATGTAACAGCGATTGGCCCAGGCGGCAATTTCCTGTGCGCCGCCAGAGCCGGGGAGGCGCACTTTGGGGTGTTCGTAATCTCCACCGATGATGGTGGCGTTGATGTTGCCATAGCGGTCAATTTGTGCTCCGCCCAAAAACCCAACATCTACGTTGCCGCGCTGTAAATAGAGGGCAAAGATGTCGTACATGCTGACAACCGAGAGTGCTCCGCTGACCAGGGTGGGGTCGCCAATGGAGAGCGGCAAACGCGCTGGCTCGGCTCCGATGACACCGGCTTCGTAAATCATGACGAGGTTGGGGGCGTGCGTGCGTTTGGCTAAATTACAGGCCAGGTTGGGTTGGCCAACGCCTACAAAGACGACATCGCCATCTTTGAGCAGGCGGGCGGCATTGACAATCATCAGTTCAGAGGAGGAGTATTCCATAGGCAGTTCCTTGGTTGGGGTTATTCAGTTGCCTGGTGAGCGAATCGGTCTAGGAAGCATAAAATATAGTCGGCCACTTGTGCTGGGGCTTCCAGCGGGAGCAGATGTGTGGTGTGGGCTAGGGTTTGCATTTGAATGCGCGGGTTGAAGCGGCGGACGAGCCAGGCCGTAAGGGGTAGAAAGGTGTCGGTTTCGGCGCCGCGCAATACCAGCGTAGCAAGTTTGAGTTTCGGTAGGCCGCGCCAAAGGTCAAAATCGCGCCAAACGCTGGTGTAATAGATGCGCGTTTCCCATTCGGGACTGTAGCGCAAGGTGTAGCCGCTTTCACCATTGGGCTGGGTGATGCCTCGCAGATAGGCCCATAGGGCGTCATCGTTCATGTAGCGAAAGGTGGGGCGCTGGCGATAGGCGTTGAAGGGACGGTCTAGGTCATCGAACGTGCGGCGACGTTTTTGGGCAGCAGGAATGAGAGGGTGGAGTGCGTATCCTAGTCCTATTAGACGAACGAGGTTCCATAGCAAAATGAAACCAGGTGGAAAGAGGACCGGGTCAAGCAAGATGAGAGCGCGGAAACGTTCTGGCTGTTGCAGGGCAGCGCGCAAGGCAGCGATTCCGCCCATCGAGTGGCCAAGGACGCTGACGCGCTCTAGTCCTTGTTCATCGAGAAAACGGAGAAAATCTGCCGAGAGGGGGTGCCAGTCTGATACCTCTTCTGGTTTGGCATTGGGCCAAAGTGGCCGCTGGTGCATGGCAAGCACGCGGTGCTGGGGTTTGAGCGCGTTGAGCAGGGGCAGGTAGCATTCTGGCGGGTAGCCGTTAGCGTGTAAAAAGCACAGTGTGCTGCCCTCGCCGCCCAAATCGGTGAATGGTATCTTCATGAGGAACTCTGCTGGTTTAGAATGACAGGATGTGCGCCTGGATGGGGTTAAGCATACTGGAGAATTGCCAAAGAAGAAAGAGGAAAGAAGAAAGAAACTTGAGGTGTCTTTCTTCATTTCCTCTTCTACTGTATGAGCTTTGGTTGTTTTGTAGGTGAAGGAGGCAAGCGGGGCCAGGAAGATGACTGGGCGGTGAGATGGACAACAAGCCGTACTTGGTTTATCTTCGGTTTCTCCACTTTGACCACAGCCATGCGCCGAGTATCAGCAACAAACCCAAGCCGAGGCCCCAAAATTGCGGGAGCGCAGAAGCAGGCGGTTGTACGAAGGGTGTGGGGGTTGGGGTTGGCTGCGCAGGGATAGCGGTGTGCGTGGGCGCAGGGGTTGCCGTAGCCGTAGGGAGAGCGGTTTCGGTTGGGGCGGCAGTTGGCTCAGGAGAAGGCAGGGCAGGTGTCGGCTGCGGTTGGTAGCTAGCGTTGACATCGGCGGGTTCAGGCTGTACGCGTTCGCCTGGGGCAAAAACATCCAGCAACCCGTTGAAGATAACGAAACCGTTGTTTGTGCCGAGCGCCAGAGTTGCAGAGCGTAAGTCAAGCACGAAGATGCCATTGTCACCCAATACGCGCGCGCCTTCGGTGGTGATTTCTAAAGCAGTGTTCGTATTTAGCCCGATTGCCAGTTGGTCGGGGTGATTGTAGGCGAGTGAAAACAGGCGGCCAAAGCGTTTGTCGGCCAGGGTTTGCGGTTGCAGGGTGATGGGGAGGAAGCCTAGGCCTGGTTGAATTTTCGTTTTGCCTTGAATGAAAGAGCGCTGTACGGCAATTTCTTCTTGTTCTGCATCTCCGCTGGGTGTGGGGCCGTGTGCGGCGTAAAAGCTGCCAAAGAGTGTGGCGGCGGCGTTATCGGCTAGGATGGGTTTACCGTCCAGCCACGCTTGGCGGAGCCAGGTGGGCGGTGTCATTTTGGAGGCATCGCGCCCGACGAAGACGAACCCGGTGACGTTTTCGGTGGCTGTTTGCGCATCTCCAACGATTGCTTTTGCGCCCAGTTTGGATAGCGCTTCGACATAGCGTTGTGCGCTGCGCTGGTTGGCAGAGGGGGAGGCGCCGCCATCGGCGATGACCACCAGATTGGCTTGTTCGCCCCCTGCGAGTTCGATGAAACGTTTTAGGATGGGGTTGTTTTCGAGCGAATCGGAAATATCCCCGGAGAGAATCAACGCACCTGCGCCTGGCGGTAGACGCAGGTCAAAGGTACGCTCGATGGTGCTGGGTGGGGGGTAGGTCAATACGCCCGCTTGGCCTACGCGTGTTTGCAAATCGTAGGAAAATTCTCCCGGTGAGAGCAAATTGACGAGGATGTTGCGCACGCTGACCAGGGGCGGGCGGTTTGACGCAATGGGTACGTAGCGCACGGCATCGGCGGCGTGGTAGGTTTCGGCATCTAAAATGGTGACGGTGTAGAGGCCAAAGACATTTCCGACGGTGTTTTCATCTACGACTACGCCGGTGTAGGCATCTACGCCTATGCCCAGGTGGGGCAAATCGGGACGGGTGATGACGCTGATGAGCCGTCCCATGCGGGCGCGTTGTTGAAAGTGTTGGTCTATGATGGCGTTTTCGACCCCAAAGACCAGTCCGCGTTTTTCGGCTGAGTTCCAAACTTCGACCGAGCCAAAAAAGAGAGCGTTTTCTGGGGCGAAGTTGGGGTTATAAGCAGCCAGCATGATTTTTGACTGCATGGCGCCGCCGGCGCTGGTACCTGCAATCAGCGTTCCTTGCGTTCGTAAGTAGGCCAGTCGTTCTTCGGCGGGTGTTCCGATGAGGGCTTGCATGGCAATCGCTTGGTCGCCGCCTAAAATAAAGACGGCCGATGTGTCGTCGCTCATCATCTCTAAGACGGCCGGGTTGGCAGCGTCTGAGCGGGTGAAGAGCGGTAGGAGCAAGACTTGGCAGGTGATGGTTTCAGGAGCGTTGCGTTGGCAGGCGCCTTCTACTTGACGGCGGCGTTCTTCGGCGTCTTTTAGGTTTTGTGCGCGCTCGGCTTCACTGATTTTTTCGGCGTTGGTGGAATAGGGGGCGGGCAAAATCAAAATTCTGACTATTCCGTTGCGTGCATTGGCAATGGCATATTGGGCAAAGCCGTTATAAATGTCAGTATACCCGCCCCCAATCGGCAGGAGCAGACCAGGGGTGTTTTGCGCGTGAGCAGGATTGGATGATAAAGCAAGCCAGTTGCCCATAAAAACAAAAAGCAAAAACAGGGCGCGAGCATTTTTGGTGAAGTGTGGCAAAGACACAGGACCTCCTAGCGTGGCGCGTGGCGTGGGTCGAGAGCATCGCGTAAACCGTCGCCAATGTAGTTGATTGAAATGACAACCAGGAAAATCATTAAGCCGGGGAAAATGGCCGTCCAGGGGGCGGTGGTCATTTGGCTTTGGGTGTTTGAGAGCATATTACCCCAGGTGGGGGTGGGGAGTTGCACGCCAAACCCAAGGTAGGAGAGGCCGCTTTCGCTGATGATAGCACCGGATAGCCCGAGGGTGGCTGAGACGATAATTGGGCTAGCGACATTCGGTAAGATGTGCCGGAAGAGCAGGCGCGCATTCGAACCACCTAAGGCACGGCACGCTTGCACAAATTCGCGTTCTCGCAACGCCAGGGTGGAAGCGCGTACCATACGCGCGGTGCCCATCCAAGAGAGCGCGCCAATCACCAACGCAATCGGCAAGAAAGAACCGGCTTTCAGCGTAGGCAGGTCGAGAGTACGCAGGAACATGCCGAGGGCGATAAGCACAAATAGACGCGGAATGGATAGGAAAATTTCGGTCATGCGCATGAGCACGCTATCTATCCACCCGCCGTAATAGCCAGAGACCAACCCAATCAACGAGCCGAGCAAAATGGAAACGCTCATCGCCAGCAGTCCAACCGAAAGCGAGATGCGTCCGCCATACAGAATGCGTGTCCATAAATCTCGTCCTAAATCATCGGTGCCAAGCCAGTGTTGTGCAGAGGGCGGCTGTAGGCGATTGAGTAGGTTTTGTGTCATGGGGTCATACGGGGCAATGAAAGGCGCCAGCGCGACCAGTAGGCAGATGACCAGCACGATAAAAATACCGGCCAAGGCCATCTTGTGTTTGCGAAATCGCCGCCAGAATAAAACCCAGGGTGATTGAGATGGTGTATGTGAGCGTGTGTTCATACGGCGAGATTACGATAAGCGAATGCGCGGGTCGAGTGTGGCGTAGATGACATCGACGAGCAACGTAGAAAGGACGATTAATGTCGAGTAAATCATGAGTGTTGCCATCACCAGTGGATAATCATTTTTCAATGCGGCGGTAAAGTATAGCCGGCCTATGCCAGGCCAAGCAAAAATGGTTTCTGTAAAGAGTGCCCCGCCAAAGAGGGAGGGCAGGTCTAGTCCGACCAGGGTAACGAGAGGAATAATGGCGTTTCGTAGTGCGTGTTTGAAGATGACTTTCCATTCGCGCAAGCCTTTGGCCCGCGCGGTGCGGATGTAATCCTCGTGGATGACATCGAGCATGGCAGAGCGCAGGTAGCGCATGTATTCGGCAGAAGAAACAAAGGTGAGCATGGTGACCGGTAAAATGAGATGTCGAATGCGGTCCCAAAGCGAGAATGGCTCACCGAGGGTGTACATGCCCGCCCCTGGCAGCAAAGGGCGGCCATCTGGTCCTTTGAGCAGGACGGCAAAGATGATGATGAGCAACAGCCCAAACCAAAATACCGGTAGTGATTGTCCGGCAAAGGCCAGGGTGGTAAAGAAATGGTCGAACCAAGAATATTGTTTAATCGCCGAAAAAATACCCAGCGGAATGGCCACGAGTAAAGTACAAATCAACATCAGGCTCATCAGTAAGAGTGTATTGGGTAGGCGGCTGCCGATTTCTTCTAGCACAGGGCGTTTGGATGTAAGCGACTTCCCCCAATCTCCTTGCAATAGATTGCTCAGCCACTTTGCGTAGCGCACAGGGACGGGGTCGTCCAGCCCAAGTTTGGCCCGAATGCGCGCTAAATCTTCGGGGCTCATGTCCGATTTTTCGGCATAAACCGTCATAAATCCACCGGGCGTGGCAGAAATCAGTCCGAAGAGAATGAAACTGATAACCAGCAAGGTCAGGCTGGCTTGCAAGATGCGGCGAATCAGGTAAGTGGTCATGGGTATTTTGCGCGTCAGGACAGGCCAATAGACCTGTCCTGACGATGATACTGTGATTGGTTTATTTGCTCAACCACCAGTTTTGTGCGCCCCAGGCAAAATCTACAAAACTGGGGGAGATGGTCAGGTTGTGAAATTCTTTGCGGTGACCGCTAATCGAAAGCCGTTCATACAGGTAGATGCGAGGCAAGTCTTTGTTAATTTGCTCGGCGACTTTGCAATAGAGCGTTTTGCGCGTTTGCAGGTCCATGGAAACAGCAGCCTCATCAATCCATTTATCCACGTCTGGATTGATGTAGCGGCTGAAGTTAGCGCCTGACCATTCATTTTCTGCGGTGGGGATGCGATAACTAGTGTAGTTGCTGAACAAGTGGCTATCTGGGTCGAGCGCTGGGCCGGTGGTGTAGAGCAGGATGTCAAATTTACCCAGGTCGCGCAGGCCATCGCTTTCACCGCCAGCAAAGAAGACATCGGATGGCATGTTTTCGATGGTCAGTTCAATGCCAACCTGTTTCAACATTTCGGCTAAGACTTGTTCGGTTTGCTCACGCAGCAAGTTACCACTGGTCGAGTTAATTTTTAGGCTCAGGCGCAGGCCGTCTTTTTCCCGAATGCCATCGGCACCGACTTTCCAACCTGCTTCTTCGAGCAAGGCTTTGGCTTTTTCGGGGTTGTATTCGCTCGGTGGCTGCGGGCAGGCAAAGGGGCCGGCTGGTAGGACGGTGCTGCCGGGTTTGACGTTTCCGTACAACAGCGTATCGGCAATCATCTGTTTATTAATGGCGTATTGGATGGCTTGCCGCACACGCAAATCGTACAAAATGGGATGCGGATTTTGGGCCGGGTCTGCCGGTGCGCTGCCATCGTTGGCGCCAAAGTTTAACACCAGCAATTCATTTTCGCCGGTGACGGCTGCCGAATATGTCACGCCTTGCTCTTCCATCTTCGCCAGAGCAGGCAGGTCTGCTTCCGTAATATCCCACAAGGCGTGAATTTCACCTGTGCCGAGCAGCTGGATGCCTACTTCACGCGAGGGCAAAACGCGGATGATGACCTTGTCTAGATACGGTTTCCCTTCTTCGCGGTAATACGGATTGCGGACAAAGGTTAGATGATCGCCGGGAGTCCATTCTTCTAAGACGAAGGGGCCTGTTCCCCAGGGTTTTTGGTTGTATTCCCACGTTTCCATTTGGTCGAGTGGCCCTGCGTCACTCGGCACAATGTAGGCGAATAAACGCAGGTAAGGCGCGTACAGTTCAGAGAAGGTGGCAACAACCGTGTAAGGGTCGGGGCACTCCAATGTTTCAATGTCACGATAACCGGATGTGCTCACTTGCGAAAGGTCCGAGAGCGCACCTTCCATGGTGAATTTGACATCTTCGCAGGTGAATTCTTTGCCGTTTGAGAACTTAACGCCCTTTTTCAACTTCCAGGTGACGACCAGGCCGTCTTCCGAAACAGTGGGCAGTTCTTCGGCCAAGACGGGGACATATTCTCCCTTTTCGTTGACCTGGACCAGGCCTTCCACGAAGAGTGATGTGACGGCGTCTTCAATGGAGGAACTCGTTAGCAAGGTGTTGAGAATGCCAGGTTCTTGGGGTGTTCCAAAAATGAGCGTGCCGCCTCGGACCGGTGCGTTGGGGTCAACGGTAGGAGCCTCGGTCGCTTGGGGTGCTTCGGTAGCGGCTGGTTGAGCGGGTTGTTGCGGCTGTTCTGGCTGGCTTGGAGCGGGGGTAGCCGGGCCGCCGCAGGCCGTCAAAATCAATGCCAGCGCTACGACAAACAAGAACAAGGGTTTGAACGACTTCATGCTTCTTCTCCTTTACTGTTTTTTCCTGGTTCGTCAGCCAGGAGCGTTTTATGCGGGAGGTGCGCCTGGCGCGTTCTCCCGTCATACACACAGCCATCGGTCAAAACGTGGATTTTAAGGTTGGAGACAGCTACCGGGCCGCGTCGCTCGATTTCGGCGACGTTTGTTTCGCCAATTTCTCGACCGTCCACAATGGTGACTGCGCCGGAGCCACAGACGGTGAGCGTTTCATCGTCTTCTATGATGGCGGCGGTATCCTCGTCTATCCCGATTCCCAAAATGCCTGGGTGGGTTGCAACGGCATAAATCAGCCGCCCGAACCGATTGCGCTGTTGAAAGTGCTGGTCGAAGGTGAATTTATCGGTGAAGCCTAGCCCTGGGGAAAACTGAAGAATGCCTGCGCGGGGCGTAGGGCCGTTTTTTCCATACGCAATCATGGTTTTGGAGAGAACAGAGGCCCCGGCGCTTGTGCCAGCGATGATGCAGCCTCGTTGGTAGGCTTGCTGCAGGGCGGTTTCAAGCAAGGTACCGCCGAGTAGTTGTGTTAGGCGCATTTGCGCGCCGCCTGTAAAAAAAATGCCGCTGGCTTGTTGCACGGCGCGCAAGTGATCTGGGTTGTCAGCCAATCGGCGTTCTCGGAACTCTAGCGCCTGGGCTTGACTGGCGCCTAGTTCTAAGCATTGTTGCACATACAGGGTACCCGTCTCCGGCAGGGCCGAGGCTTGTGGGAAGATGAGGATGTTTGCTTGTTTGCCCCCGGCGCGCGCGATAAATTCTCGCATGACGCGCGGGTCTTCTTTGTCTAATGCGCCGCCAATCGGGATTAAGGTTTTCATGGTTAGAACGATTTTTGCCCTGTTGTGGTGGTTGAGAGAGATTCAAGCAAGTGGCGCGCTGTGGAGAGGATATGCATGCGCATGGCTGCTTCGGCTTCTTGTGATTGATGATTTTGTAGAGCGCGAAAGATGGCCTGGTGTTCGGCGGCATCGGTCGCGTCTCGCTCTGGCAAGGGATGCGTGGCAGTGGCGGCAAAGTTGCCAATGAGCATGGTCGGGAAGGCAGCCCACATCTGTGAAAGGGCGCGAATGAGATAGTCGCGACGGCTGGCATTGAAAATGGCTTGGTGAAATTGCCGGTTAAGTTGGCGATAGATGGTGACTTTTTCGGGAGCAGCGTTTTGTTCCATGCTGCGCATAATTTGTTCTATCTCTGCCAATTCTGGCGCGGTGATACGTTGCGCAGCATAGGCGGCGGCGCGCCCTTCTAGGAAGGCGCGGTGCGCATATAGGTCTTCAATATCTTCTGCCGAGAATTCAATCACCCGCACGCCGCGATAGGGTACATGCTCAATCAACCCTTCCGCGGCCAGTTCCTTGAGCGCTTCGCGCACCGGCATCTGACTGACGTTGAGTTCCTGTGCTAAGCGCTCTTGCCGCAGCCATTCGCCGGGTCGGTAGCGGCCTTCCAAAATGGCAGCGCGGAGTTGGTCTGCAACCAGGTTGCGCAATTGGCGGTGTGTGGGTGTTTCAGGGAGCATGGGGAATGGGTCTCAATACGATAGATATTAGATATTAGATATAATATCTAATACAGAATAGCATGTTTCATGGCGCGAGTCAAGCCAAACAGAATGTTTTAAGAAAAAATGCCAGCCTGATGGGGCTGGCCAGGGGGGCGGCGCTCTTGCCGTTTAGGGTTTGATGACCAACATGAGGAACAGAATGCTGGCAATGAGTACTCCGGTGAAGAGGATGGCCGGCGCCGGATTGTTTTGCTCAACCGACTCGGTGCGGATGGCTTCCAGAGAATCAAACCCCATCAGACGCATCGCAGCCCATACAATGGCACCGGCAATGATGGCGATGATTGGCCCCCAAAAGGCAATCATGCTGGCGATGCGCGGTACAGCCGCGAAAAATGATTGCCAGGATTCGGGCGATGCCAGGTAGGAAAGTCCCTGCCCAATGACGAGTGCCGCAATGAACAGCCAGGGAAGCGCAACTTTTTTCATAAAACTATCTCCTGTATGTGTTGCTACGAATACTGAATATCTTGCTCTTGCACTTCGTATCCTATCCAGAGCATGTCTTGTGCTGCTCCGCCTGAGCGGTAGTCTTCCACCAACAAGATGCGGTCTTTGCTTTTGGCGTAGATGAAGCGTGCTTCTGCCCCACGCTGGATGTGCAATTTTTCGCCTTCGGTGAAAATGACTTGCGAACGCCCGATGTCGGTGATACGCCAGATGTGACCGTCATACTCGAATTCCACGCGATCCATCTGGTTACTGTAGCCAAAGGCGAGCGCATAGGGCAGGAAGTATTGTTGAATGTGTTGGTCATTGACCGATTTGTGCTTTTCAAACAAGTAGAAGCGATTTTGCCAGTTGAGTAAGTAAGCTGGTTTTACGCCCGTCAGCGCAAAACCGGCATATAGGTTGCCGGTAAACGTCCACGGAACATGGGGGCCGCGTGCGGCTTGCCATAATTCAGCAATTAACGCTCGGCCTTGGACGCGAAAGTCGCGTTCACTTTGGGGTAGGCGCACGCGCACACCTTTTCCAACCGTCAATCCGGCTAAGTGAACTGGGTCGGGCAAATCTACAATCGGCTGTAAGATGGAGCCGCAATATTCGCACTTGCGTGTCGTTGGGCTAACTGCCGCGCCGCAAGAGGGACACTTTAGGTCGGTAGGGATGTTTTTGGGGATTTTAAAATTGAATGGCTTAACGGCTATGTTTGGCTGAGACGTATCTGATTTGCTGAGGGAGTCTGTGGGGAAGGCAGGGAGATAGTTCAGGGCTTGGACCTCTATTGTGAGTTCTTTGAGTAGCGAAAGCCCTCGAACGAGCGACCCAATGGCTGCTGCTGCCCATACCAGTGATCCGATGGGCAGGGGGAACACGACATACAAAAGTATACCTGCGCCAATATAGGCGATGAAGGTGGATAGTTTCATTGGCTTTTACCAATCACCTTCCCAACTGCCACTATCTGAGCCGCTGTCCCAACTGTCCCAACTTCCACTGTCCGAAGAACCACTGTCCCAACTGCTGCCGCTGGAACTGCTCCAGTCGCTACTCGAACTGCTTGAAGAATACCCGCTGCTATCCTCGGAAGCGTCCCAATCCTGGTCGTAGCTTTCGGAATAGCTACCTGTATCGCTTGACCAAGAGGGCGTTGTGTTCTCCCGCGAGACTGTGTTTTCATGCAGGCTATACAGAGCACCAGTCATGAGCGGAAAGAACAAAAAAATGTGAGTCATGGCGACAAGAAGCTTGAGCAAACGCATTGAATTACCCAGTTTTCGATAATAATTATCGTATTTTGAAATATTGTAGCACGATTACACAGTGCTTTTCAATCGGTAAATCGTTAGGTGCCTTAACAAGGGATGGGGGTGTTGGGGTATTTTTATTCGCTTAATAATCGGCTGGATGGCGTGTTGGTGCTGCGTATTCCATAAAAATTTGTGTTCTGATGGGTTAGAACTATCAACGCTTTTTAAGTCTCATGCTATAATAGCCACGTTGCACAAAAACTTGACATAAAAAAATCGCTGTGCTAAAGTAGCAAAAAAAATTACAAATCCATGCCAATCAGCCGTTTTATGATGACGGGTGGTTGAGTTTTATGTCAGGAGGGCCGTCTTGTCCAAGTCACGCACTCAACTGATGGTGGACCGTCTGCGCGCGTTGCAGGCGTCCTCACCCGATATTGAAGCCTCAGCCGTCGTTAGTGTAGATGGTTTGAGCATTGCCTCTGCTTTGCCGCAGGGTGTAGAAGAAGACCGCGTTTCAGCCATGTCTGCCGCAATGCTCTCGCTTGGTGAGCGAATTGCAACTGAACTTGGGCGCGGCTCTTTGGAGCAGGTGTATATCAAAGGCGAAAAAGGCTTTGTTGTTCTGATGTCGGTCGGTGAGGAAGCAGTGCTGACTGCTCTGGCCCGGGAGCAGGCCAAATTGGGCCTTATCTTCCTTGATATGCGCCGTGCAACTGAAGACCTCGCAAAACTCATCTAAGGCGGAGACCGTTATGAGCCCAATCCCAAAATCAGGCTTGTATTACCCGAGCAAATTTGGTTACATCATTCTCAAAGCCCTGGAAGACGTGATGGGGAAGAACGGCCTTAACGCCATTCTTAACCTGGCTGGGTTAAATAACTACATTGATAATTACCCTGCCGATAACCTAGAGAAAACATTTGATTTTGCTGACCTTTCCTCCATCAACGTCGCATTAGAAGAAATGTATGGCCCGCGCGGTGGACGTGGCTTAGCCTTGCGTGCTGGCCGGGCAACTTTTGCCGATGCCTTGCGTAACTTTGGCGCCTTGGCGGGAGCGGGTGACCTGGCTTTCAAGGTGTTACCGCTACAGGCCAAAATGCGCATCGGTATTCCAGCGATGGCAAAAATTTTCTCGCAAGTCAGCGATCAGTACAGCACTGTCGAAGAACGTGAAAATGAATTCGTTTACACCATTCATAAATGCCCGGTTTGTTGGGGCCGCACTGGTCTGGATAAACCGGTCTGCTTCATTGCCGTTGGCTTATTGCAGGAAGGCTTGAAGTGGGTTTCGGGTGGTAACGAGTTCCGTGTCAACGAATCGAAATGCGTCGCGGTAGGCGATGATGTTTGCGAGTTCATCATTCAAAAAGAGCCGATAGCCTAAATTTTCTTCCTGGCGAGGCGCACTGTGGCTGAAACCAAACAAAAAATTCTCATCGTCGAAGATGATTTGGACGTGGCAGATATGCTTAACGCTTATTTCCGCGTCCAAGGATATGAGGTTTTCACGGTCAATTGGGGCGAAGATGGCGTGCGGGCAGCCAGCACAGCCCGCCCCGATTTGATTATCCTCGATATTCGTTTGCCGGATATTGACGGATATGAGGTGGCCCGTCGCCTGCGCTCTGACCGCCGTACCGGTGATATTCCCATCATCTTTCTCACCGAAAAACGTGACCGCGCCGATCGCCTGCATGGTTTGGAGTTGGGCGCAGATGACTACATCACAAAACCTTTTGATGTACAAGAACTGCGTCTGCGGGTGCGAAATGCCCTGCGGCGTGCCAGCCAAGATACGCTGACCAATCCTGTCACCGGTTTGCCGGAAGGTGCTTTGGTAGAAGAAAAATTGGAAGAGTGCTTGCGGCAAGGTGGCTGGTCTATGGTGGTTGTTGCGCTGGATAATTTGGATGCTTTCCGTGAGTATTATGGTTTTGTGGCTTCCGATGATGTCATGCGCGCTGTGAGTTTGATGATTCAAAATTCCATTCGGGAGTTGGCCAGCCCAGATAGTTTCTTGGGGCATCTTTCGCCAACCGATTTTGTGATGGTTGTGGATGCTGGTTTGGCCGGGACGATGGAAGAGCGTGTGCGCACCCGCCTAGAGCAATCTTTAGATTATTTTTATCCCCTGAAAGATCGCGATCAGGCAGCAACCCATAAAAAACGGCTTGCTATCCGCAGCGGAAGTCTTGTGCATGGAGAAGGAAAGTTCAAGACGACCGATGATTTGAAAGCGGAGTTGTTGTCGCGTCGCAAATAGGAGAAATGGTTTTGCAAGTTACAATCGTTGTGCCAACGTACAACGAAGCGGAGAACCTGCCTAAACTGGTCTCCGCTTTATTTACGCTTCCGCTCGAAAATCTCAAGGTGTTGGTTGTAGATGATAACAGTCCTGATGGCACCGGGCAAATTGCTGACGATTTGGCGGTGCAGCACCCAGGTAGGGTCTTGGTCATTCACCGCGCAGGGAAATTGGGTTTGCGCACGGCATATTTAGAAGGCTTTCGATATGCGATTGCGAATGGGGCGGAGGCGGTAGGGCAGATGGATGCTGATTTTTCGCACGACCCGGCCAAATTGGTTGAAATGGTGGCGGCCTTGCAGAGCGCTGATGTGGCCTTTGGGTCGCGCTACGTGCCGGGTGGGAGTGTAGACCGCGAGTGGCCACTGTGGCGGAAATGGCTTTCTGCTTTTGGGAATTTCTATGCTCGCACGATTCTTGGTTTTCCTCTACGTGATGTAACTACCGGCTACCGTTTGTGGCGGCGTGAAGCGATTTTGGGTATGCCGCTGGAGCGGATTCGGTCGAATGGCTATGTGTTTCTCGTCGAAATGGCCTATATGGCTTGGCGCTTAGGTTACCGCGTAGCGCAAGTGCCTATTTATTTTGCTGACCGAAAGTTTGGAAAGTCTAAAATGTCGTTTAGAATTCAAATCGAAGCGGCCTTTCGGGTGTGGCAGGTTAAATGGCAGTATCGAGATTTGTAGCAAGTGCGCATGGGGTGGATTATTCTCGTTCGGTGAGCATGCGCCATTCTTCGATGGAGAGTGTTTCGGCTCGTCGCATGGGGTCAAGGCCGGCACGTTTGAGCAGTTGAGTGGCTTCGTTGGCCGAAATTTTTAACCCTGCGGAAAGGCTGTTGCGCAGGGTTTTGCGTTTTTGGCTGAATCCGGCGCGGGCAAGTTGAAAGAAACGTTCTAGCCGAGGTAGGTCAATTAGCGGTTGGGGGTATAGGTCTACTCGAATGACGGCAGAATCGACTTTGGGGGCGGGGTAAAAGGCTCCGGCCGGGATGTGTGCAACCAGGCGGGGTTGCCCATAGACTTGTACACTCAGGGCGAGTAGGCTCATTTCTCCAGGCGCTGCGCAGATTCGCTGGGCGACTTCTTTTTGAATAGTCAAGACGATGCGCCGCGGGCGGGGGGGAGTTTCAAGTAGGTGACGAAAGATGGCCGAGGTGATGTAGTAGGGGATGTTAGCAACGACGAGATACCCTTCAGGGAGTGACAGGGTGGCGGGGGAAACGTGTAAGATATTGCCTTCGATAATGTGGGTGTTGGGATAGGGGGCGAGAACGGTTTTCAGGATGGGCAGCAGGCTGGTATCCAATTCGACGGCGATGACCGTTTGGGCCGAGATGGCTAGGTAACGGGTTAGACTGCCTACCCCAGGGCCAATTTCTAGGACCCAGTCGTTTGGGCAGAGTTCAGCAGCCTGGACGATTTTTTCCAGGGCTGCCGGGTCTTGTAAGAAATTCTGGCCGAGGGATTTATCAGGCCGCAGGCCGTGTTGCCGTAAGAGGGCAGCGGCATTGAGAGGGGGGAGATTCATGGGCAGGTAAAACCACTTTCTGATGTAGATTTGCCTGGTGTGGTGGTGGTCAGGGAGGGGATAACGCGTGGTGGCCACTGACCACGTTCGAAATCGGCGACTAGTAGGCGCAGGGCGTTGAAATCGGCTTCGAATATGTAGACGTCTTTGTTCACGCCTTTATCGTAGGTGCGTGTAGGGGTGAGTGTTTCTGTTGGAAAGGTGACGAATTGGATGTTGTTCGATTGCAAGTAGGGCAATAAGCATGCCAATTGGCTGATTTGCTGGGGGCTTAGGTCGGTTTGCACGGCGTCGTCGAAGGCTTCGATGATGTTTGGTAGTTTGGTTAGGTTGGTGGGTTTGAGCAGGGCATCTCGCAGGGCGCATAGGACGATGTTTTGATTGTCGGCACGTTCAAAAGTGCTTTGTTGGCGGATGCGTGCTAGCATGAGGGCTTGGTTGCCATTGAGATGGTGTTTGCCGGCTTTGAAGTATAGGTCGAGTCGGTTGGGCTGGTCGGGTTTACGGCCATCTACGCTGCGGGGTAAGACGACATCTATGCCGCCCACTGCGTTGACTATCTTGACGAAGGTTTGCATGTTGATGGCGAGGTAGTGTTGGGGGGTTATACCAAAATTGTGTAAGAGTGTGCGTGCCAATAATCCGGGGCCTTCACTGGGGCCGTGATAGTACCCCATTCCTTTGTTGCCGTAAAGGTAGGCTTGGTTGAGCTTGCCGTGTGTGATGCCATGCTTGGGGTCAAGTTCTGGGATTTCGACCCAAATATCGCGTGGAAATTCAAGCACGGTGACGCGCGGGGTGACAAAATCTACCCGCACGTAGCGGATGACATCGGCTAGGCCGTAAAGATACCCTGTGCTACGTGTATCGGAACCGATGGCTAGAATGGTGAGAGTCAGCGGTCCACCACATTTGGGTTGGCCGTTTATTTCGGGCGTATAGGGGGTGCGGCTCGGTTGACCTGGGCGCAGGGTGCTGGTGGGCCCGGTCGGACGGGCTGGTGCGGCGTAGCCTGCGCCAGATGGCTTGAAGATGGGTAGCGCGAGCGCCGGTCCGAGCGGTTTTTGCCAGGTGTTGTTGTAGAAGCGGTAGCCAATCCATCCCCACAGGCCGATGGCGATTAGCAAAAGTACGATGAGGGCAGAGCGTTCTTTAGGTGACATGGTTATCTGAGTCGTTCAGGGATATAGGCTGGAGCAGGGGCGAGGAAGTATACCGTGACCCAGCCGCTCCAATTTTGCCAATCTGCATCACTGTAGGCTAGGTCAATCCACAGTCGGCCATCGGGGAAGCCGCCACCCACGTCACCAATGGTGGCAATGCCGTATCCTGGCACGTAGACTTGTGTGCCGCGCAGGGCATTGAATAGGTCACGAGTCATGGCAACGACGCCGCGCTGGACGGGTAAGCCACTGGCTGTGCCGTAGGAGCATTGTGAGCCGCCAGAGCGGCAAGGGGAGTAGGAGGTGGCATACATTTGTACTGCGCGCCAATATTGGATTTGGCCTCCAGGGATTTGTAGGGTTTGGAGGGTAATTTGCGTGCCGCGCCCTACGATTTGTTCTTTGGGTTGTCGTACAATTTGTTCTTTTTCGAGCAGGCGTGAGACTTCGCTGCCGTTTTCGTATCGAATACGAAGGGTGGTGATTTTTAATCCGGTTTCACCTGCTTGAAGCAGGTTTTCTGAGCCGAGAGGTAGGTCGGCTGTGTCTTGGTAACGGGTGTTGAAGGGGATGGGGGTGGATATGATGGTCAGTGTTTCTTGTACGCGAACGATTTCGATGATTCCGTCGGCAGGGGCAGGTGCCGATTCTGGGGGGAGGCTGTAATCTAGTCCGAGCAGCGGAGTTCCGGCAGAGGCGAGGATTTGCCCCACTGTTGTGGCGGAGGATTTGATTGATATGATTTGACCATCCACACGTATGGTATAGTTTCTTGCTGGACGATATATGACGGTTAGGTCGGTGGTGAGAGGGGTTTCGGGGGATGGGGAAAGAAAATCTGCTGTGCTGAGGGTTAATCCGCGTTCGGTGAGTGCTTGTCCGAGGGTGAGCGCGGCGCTTGGAAAGGTGGTTTCGCCCTCTGGCGTGCGTAAGGTCACGTTGACGGCACGCAGGATTTGTAGGGTGTAGGACAAGCCGCCGGGCAGGGGTAGGTCTGCTGGGATGAGTTTGCCATTGAGGATGAATCGGTCGGCAGGGGATAGCGAAAGGCCGATGCGAGCAGCCAGTGCGGCCGGGGTGCTAGAATTTGTTTCCAGTGTGTATGCTGTCGTGCCATCTATTAAGAAGCTGGTAGACGGGGCTTGCGCTTGTGAATCGCAGGAGAGAAGTAGTAAGGTGAGCGCTAGCCAGGCGATGTGTTTCATGCTTTTATTCTATTCGATTCTCCACGTGGCGGTGTAACGTGTTTGTGCACCAGGAGGCGATTGGCGTTCTGGAATGATTATCCAGCTGCCAGAGAGGCCGCTTTCTCGGGCGGTTAATTCAAAGTGGCACAGGGCAATGCCCATGTCCAGGCGTTGTAGGTCGCATAGGCCAAGTAGAATTTTGAGTGGGTCGGCGCGGTAGCCGGGGGTGTGCTGCAGGTAGAAATGCCAGTGGTTGCGGTCTTTGATGACTCGCCAGGGCTGTTTGTTGGAGGCCGAGGGCGCTAGGCGCACCATTTCGAGGGGAATGGCGTATTTGCCAGCCTGCTTTTCGTCAAGAGGGTGGTCAAAGTCGCGTTCGAAGAACAGCAAGTGCCAAGGTAAACGGTGACGGGACCCCGCTAAGGCGCTAATCCATCCTTGCCTGGCTTGTTGTGGAGTGAAAAATTCACCTACGGCGGTCACGGCAGGGATGGTTTCGTAGCTGTATAGGCCAATTTTTTGCGCAAATTTGCTCTTGGTGAAGGTGCCGCCTAACCAGCAGGTACCTAGGTTGAGCGATGTGGCGCGCAGGATGAGCCATTCCATCAGGTAGCCGAAGTCTTCTAGGTGGTTGGGCGCTGTTTGGCTGGCGCCTATGATGAAGCCGGTGGCGCCACGAATGAATCCGTAGGTCCCTAGTCCGCGCAGGGCGGTGTTGTCGTTTTCGTCAGCGGTGATGAGGCAGAAGCGGGGTTGGTTGCCAAAGGGTGCTGGTGGTAGGTGCGTGAGTGCGGTTTGTAGTGCTTGTTGTTTTTCTGCTGCAATGGGGTAGCCCGCGTAGTGCCGACAGGAAAAGCGGCGGCGGATTAGGTCGGTGACTGGCGGTGCTTTCATGTTTCTAGCGGTGTGTGGGTGTGGTCTTTAGTTGTGTGAGCATGACGGCTACGAAGATGATTGCACAGCCAGTGATTTGTAATGCGGTGAGGTGTTGACTCAAGATTAGCCAGCCAGCTAGGGCTGCAAAGACCGATTCCATGCTCAGGATGAGCGCGGCGTCGGTAGGAGGGGTGTGGTTTTGTCCCCAAACTTGTAGGGTGTAGCCAATTCCAACTGACATCAGTCCTCGATAGGCAATCGCACCAAGTAGGGGGAGGGCGGTGAGTGCAGTGAGGGGTTCGGTCAGTAGGCCGGTGGTTAGGTTGAGTAGGCCGCAGACCAGAAATTGCCCAATCGAAAATGAGATGGGTTCGTAGCGCGCGGCAAATTTTCCCAGTATGACGAAGTGCGCAGCCCAAAAGAGCGCACCGATAAAAATTAATCCATCGCCTTGTTGAAGTTTTAATCCTTGGCCTCCCGTGGAAAGGAGCCACGCACCACTGATTGCTGCTATCACGGCCACTATGTCGAGCCGATGCGGTTTTTCACGGAAGAATATCCATAGCAGAAAGGGGGTGAAGACGGTGTATAGGCTGGTCAGGAAGCCTGCATTGGCAACTTGTGTGTAGAATATGCCAATTTGTTGTAGGGCGGCTGCTATGAATAGGACAAGGCCAGCGATTATCATCCATTTCCATTGTTCTCTGGTGATTGGTTGACCGCGCGGCACGAACGGAAGAAGTGCTAGCGCGCCAAGTAGAAAGCTGATGGCGTTGAATAGGTAGGCCAGCCGGTATTGCCCAGCAATGTCTTGGGCGATGAAGGCCGTTCCCCAGATGATGGCAACGGCAAAGAGGGTTAAGTCGGCTTTGATTCTCATAGGTTAGTAGATGAGGCAACGGATGGGGAAGCGGATAAGCGGATGGGGCAACGGATGGGGGAGCGGATAAGCGGATGGGGCAACGGATGAGGCAACGGATGGGGCAACGGATGGGGGAGCGGATAAGCGGATGGGGCAACGGATGAGGCAACGGATGAGGAAGCGGATAAGCGGATGAGGCAACGGATGAGGTAACGGATGAGGAAGCGGATAAGCGGATGAGGCAACGGATGGGGAAGCAGATAAGCGGATGGGGCAGCGGATGGGCAACGGATGATTTATGGAGTAGAAAATACCTGTACCTTTCCGTCTTTTTCGACCTGAATAACTCTTGCTTGCAGTGCCTCACCCTGTTTTTCGCCAACAACCCACACGTCGGCGGTATGTGGGAAGGAAGGAGGAGGGGTTTCGAGCGGCAAAATGACCAGCCCAGGCTGTGGGCCAGCTAGCCAGAAGACCAGGCGGGCGTTGTTACTTATTTCATAACCCAGTTTGGCTGTTCCCGGTTCGCCGTCACCGGCTGGGTAGTAGCGCGGGTAGATGGCACGACCTTGCAGACAGAGTTCGTTAGGGCGCAGGGTGAATGGACAGGCTATGCTATGAGAGTATTTTTTGGGGAAGAGAAGTTCTGTTAAGGGCAGTGATGCACCAATGAGCAGGATGCCGACAATGGTGAATAAGGTTAATGCCAAATTTGGCAGGTTGTCTTGCTTACGGATTTCGGGTTGATGTAGTTGGTTAGATTGCCAAGCGGCTGAGGCATTGTAAAGTCCAGAGAGTGCGGTTTGTCCAAGAAGTAGTAAGCCCCATGCTTGGTAGAGGTAGGTGCTCCAGTCAATCGGTACTAGGAAACGGTCACCAGAACTAAGAAAAAGTGCCGTCCAGGCGTGGTAGGACAAGCTTAGCGCAACTGGGAGTAGCCCGATGTATCGAAGGCGATGCCAAGCGGCTGTTAAGCCTATGGCAAAGAGTAATAAGAAAATGGCCGTCAACGGTATGGAGCGAAATCCGCTTTGCCAGAAGGCATGGGTTGGCCAGATTAAGTCGTTTGGTTGGGTTAGACGGTCACGGACGGGGAAGGTGTGCAAACTACTGATGAGATTGTTGAAAAAGTGATTGGCGGCACTGCGAAGAATGCGCTGGGGGTTTTGTTTGAGATGTTGGAGTGCCATCTGGTTTAGCCGATTGACATATTGCGCAGTGCTTTCTCCTGGCAGACGAGGGATGCTTTCGTTGCCGCTGCTGCCACTCCAGCGTCGGGCAAGGACCATAGATTGTGAGATGGGGTTATCTAGTACTAGACCGCCAGCGGCAAGGAAGTTGCGGATGAGCCAGGGGGTGAGAGTAAGGAAGAGGCCAATTGTTATGCAGGCCAGGCCGCGTAACCAGTCGGTTCGGCGCGTTTTCCCGAGGGAAATTAGGCTGATTAGCCCCACGGGGACAAGTAAGATGCTGCTTTGTAGGCGAATGAGCGTTGCTATGCCCAGGATGCCGCCCGTAAGTAAGGTGTACCAGACGGGACGGGGAGATTTTATCCAACGGATGGCTAGGATGGTAAAGAGAGTCAGAAATAGTGCTGTGGGAATTTCTGAGAAGTAAAGTTTGGAGTAGGTGTAGTTGAGGGCAAATGGTGCGGCATGATTGGCGGTTAGGTCGCGCAGGGTGGCTAGGATAGCTAGCATGAAACCAAGCGGTCGTGAGCCGAGTTCTTTGCCAAGTAGGTATAAACAGGCCGGAAAGAAGGCTAGCCAGAGCGTTTGGAGTGTGATGACATGGTAGTAGTTTTGTCCGGCTAAGGCGTGCTGCCAAACCAGCAGGGAGACGTAAAATGGCCGGGTGGGTATGTCTGGCCAGAGCAGCCCCTCGCCGATTAGGGCTTGTTGGGCATATTGGGCGTAAATGAGGGCATCGGAAAATGGGTAGGGTTCAAAGTTAGGGGCGCGTGGCGGGGTGGCGAAGAAGCCCGGGATGAGCGGGTCTGTGAGCCATACGAGGCAGGTAAATAGGTATACGAGGGGAAAGGCAATTCGGTCGAGGCGGTGTGTTGAGAGACGCGGCAGGAGGAGTGTGGCGATGAGGGCAATCGTCAGCGCCAGAAGGATTTGCCATTCTAGGAAAGGGGTGGCTGGATGGCCGAAGGAGCCATCTCGTGTGGGAGTTAGCCCCCAGCGGGTGGTTAGAATCAGCAAGGCGAGCAGGGCTAGGATGGAGAGGATGATAAGAAAGGAATGAATTTGGGAGGGGGTCACCGATAAGGTTCGCTTACGGTGGTGCAGAGAGAGCCATTCTAGTCCGGCTAGGGTGAACCATGTTGCCAGGGGGGTCAGGCGGGAGGCATAGGCGGTGTAGGTGTAGCTGGTTTGCC
This sequence comes from Anaerolineae bacterium, assembly GCA_003130845.1. GTDB lineage: Bacteria > Chloroflexota > Anaerolineae > Anaerolineales > Villigracilaceae > UBA5195. The sequence continues at coordinate 3,147 of QEXW01000083.1, read as the reverse complement.
CTAAGGTGTGTAGGGTGAGTATGAGGAGGGGGGCCGAGAGAGCGGCGCTTAGCGCAAACAGGTAGAGAATGTCATGAGTAAGGGGAGCAAGAGGAGGGGGGAAGGTTTTGGTGCGGGCACGGTGCCAGGCTAGGGCGGACAATCCGCTGAGGGTTAGGGCGGTGCCTAGCAGCATCCATCGTCCGAAAGAAAAGCGACCGGCGTCGCTGGGTAAGAGCAGGAGCCAGAGGAACGCGAGACTGCCCTGGATGGTCCAGAGTGCAAAGAGGGCGGTGTAGGTCATCGAGATTTTCGGGCAGGTTGTTTGGCCGGGATGGGGATTTCGGGTAAGATGCGGTCTAGGTTGCGCACGCAGTAGTTGACAAAGGCATCACGGTTGATGACGAGCCGGATGGCGGTGGGTAGAAATTCATATAGGCCGCCAACCGCAGCGGCTAGGGCGGCTTCGCTGCGTAGGGTGGCAAGCGCCGCCGGGCCAATTTTTTCAATCAGCAGGTTTTTGATGAGCGGTATTTGTTTTTCCAGCAGCAGAGCGTAGGATGCGGCGTTGAGGGGGGTGGTGGCTTTTTCATCTACTTTTTGGGGGCGTGCAATCTTGTGCCCGGCTGCGGTAAGAGCGGTTTTTGCTGCTTTGAGATGTTCACGCTTGATGAGGATGTAGTCGGTTTCGAAGGTGGAGACAGCAAATATGGGGATATCGGCAGTGGCTAAGATGGTAGAAATGCCTGCCAGGAGGCCGACTTCGTCGAAGGGGAGTGGGCCGAGGACTTTGAGCGCGCTCCAGCCAGGTTCGGATTGTTCGCTTTCGATGGCGATGCGTTCTGGTGCGACGATGGAAAGTTCTTCAGCAGAACCGCTAATGCTGTAGAACGGGCTGGAGGTGAGGCCTTTGGGTAGCACAGCGCCGGGTTTGATGCGGTGGATGGTGAAGGGACCTTCGAGGATGCTAAATTTTAGAGGTTTCATCTCTGCTCCTTGCACGTGAGGCTATTATAATCGTGCCTGTTCGTTCCTTGACCATCCCCTTTTTCTACACTACAATCTGCGCGCTATGTTTGAGAATCTCACCAATCGTCTAAATCAGGTCTTTGACCAGTTGCGCCGCCGGGGCAAGCTTTCCGAAGCGGATGTGGATCTTGCGATGCGCGAGGTGCGCTTGGCTTTGTTGGAAGCCGATGTGCATTATAGCGTTGTGAAGGATTTCGTTAGCCGTGTGAAAACACGCGCGGTAGGGGCGGAGGTCTCGAAGGCGCTTAATCCTGGTCAGCAAGTGATCAAGATTGTGCATGAGGAGTTGATTGCTACGCTGGGTGAGCCGGCGCCGCTTAATCTTTCGGGTCCTAAGCCGCGCGTGGTGATGCTGGTGGGTTTGCAAGGTTCCGGTAAGACGACTCAGGCTGGGAAGCTGGCGAAGTTGTTGCGTTCGCGTGGTGAACGGGTGATGTTGGTGGCAGGTGATCCCTATCGCCCGGCAGCGGTGCAGCAATTGCAGCAATTGGGTGAGTGGATTGATGTGCCGGTGATTGCCGATTTGAAAAAGAAGCCGCCGGAGTTGGCCGCTTATGCGCTCGACCAAGCGCAAAAGGGCGGTTATACGGTGATGATTATGGATACCGCTGGCCGTTCGCAACTCGATGATGCTCTGATGACCGAGCTGAAGGCGATTGAGAAGCGGATTTCGCCGGTGGAGGTCTTGCTGGTGGTAGATGCAATGATTGGTCAGGAAGCGTTGCATGTGGCCGAGGGTTTTCGTGACCATGTTGCGATTACCGGGCTCATTCTGACCAAGATGGACGGCGATGCGCGTGGTGGGGCGGCGATTTCTATTCGTTCGGTGACGGGTGTGCCGATTAAGTATTTAGGCACAGGTGAAAAGCTGGACGCTTTGGAAACGTATGACCCCTCGCGCTTGGCTTCGCGCATTTTGGGTATGGGCGATGTGATTGGTCTGATTGAAAAGGCGGAGGCGGCGTTTGATGCCCAAACCGCGCAAAAACAAGCCCAAAAGTTGATGAAGGGCGATTTGGATTTGCAGGATTGGTTGGAGCAGATGCGGCAGATGCGCAAGATGGGTCCGTTGACACAGTTGTTAGAGATGTTGCCTGGGCAGTTAGGACAGGTAGCCCGCCAGGTGGACCCGCGCGAGGTGGAGAGGAATTTTAAGCAGATTGAGGCGATTATCAATTCGATGACGCCGGAGGAACGGCGTAATCCGGATATTTTGAATGCTTCGCGCCGCCGCCGCATTGCTGCCGGGTCGGGGAATGATGTGCAGGCGGTGAATCGGTTGATGAAGCAGTTCCGTGAGACGCAGAAGTTGATGAAGACTTTGCAAAAGACGGGTATGAAAGGGTTGCCGCGCTTATTTGGGTAATGCCATCCGCCGGGGAGACAATCTTCCGGCGGATTTTTTTAGGACTTGTTCATGACTTGGTAGAGCGGTTGCAGTCGCTGGTACATGCGCTGATAGACGTGCCGAAACAGTTCATCGTAACGAGCGTGCGTTTTCGGGTCGGGGTCGAAGGTTGTGCCGCGATGGGTCATTTCACGAATGGCGGTCTTGAAATCTGGGTGGATGCCGATGCCGACAGCGGCATCGATGGCTGCGCCTAGGCCAGAGGCTTCGTACACGTGGGGACGTGAGGCTGGCAGGCCGAACACGTCGGCAGTGAGTTGCATGGCGGCATCGCTCTGGCTGCCACCACCGGCGATGCGTAATTCGGTCAATGGCACGCCGCTGCGTTTGGCGGTGCGCTCTGCGCCTTCGCGTAAGGCGTAGGCCAAGCCCTCTAGGATGGCACGGTAGAGATGGGCGCGGGTATGGATGTCGTTGAAGCCAATGACGGCGCCGCGTGCTTCGGGGCCGGGGAAGCGTAGGCCTGGCGACCAGAACGGCTGTAGCATTAAGCCTTCGGAGCCAGGGGGGACGTTTCGTACCAGGTCGTCGAATAAGGCTTCGGGTTCGATGCCCTGTTCTTCGGCGAGTTGTTGTTCACGCAGGCCAAATTCTCGCTTAAACCAGGTTACCATCCAATAGCCACGATAAATTTGCACTTCTAGGCTGTAATGGCCTGGGACTGCTGAGGGGTAAGGTGGGATGAGCGGGATGACTTCGATGTAGCGTTTGTGGGTGGTGTTGATGGTGGC
>QEXW01000082.1 GCA_003130845.1 Anaerolineae bacterium | reverse complement strand
GAGAGGGAACAGGTGTCTTGCTGACCGTCCTTGTCTCCCGCTGGGAGAGGGAACAGGTGTCTTGCTGACCGTCCTTGTCTCCCGCTGGGAGAGGGAACAGGTGTCTTGCTGACCGTCCTTGTCTCCTGCTGGGAGAGGGAACAGGTGTCTTGCTGACCGTCCTTGTCTCCTGCTGGGAGAGGGAACAGGTGTCTTGCTGACCGTCCCTATCTCCCGCTGGGAGAGGGAACAGGTGTCTTGCTGACCGTCCTTGTCTCCCGATGAGAGAGGGGCGAGGGAGAAGCCCGGTAAATCAGGGATTGGCGCTCTGTTCTTCCGGTGGAACGGCTGGTGGTGTTTTGCGGCTGGCGCGCCAGGTATCGAACCAGGCCAAGCCGCGTTGGACGAGCAGGACCAGGACCACAATCACCGCCAGTTTGAGCAGCGCACCAAACACGCCACCCAGGCCGCGCAGCAAGGAGGGGCCGCGCTCCCGACCGCCGAAGGGGCGGCCTTCCCAACTTTGGGGCGGCAGGCGATTGCCATCGAAATCGGGGCGACGGAATTCACCGCTTTCACTGCGCGAGAGGCTTGAGAATGCTTGCGTATGGGTGGCGCCCCACCACCAACCCGCACCGAACAGAGCCACCACCGCGCTCAAGACGAGCAGGGGCAGCAGGACAAATTTCAGAAACTTTTTCATGGCAGACCTTTCTTTTTGGTAATTTGTAATTCGTCAGTGCTGGAGAACGGATTACTGTTCACTGTTCACTCTCTGAGCGACCATCGCCAAGCGTTCTTCTGTCAAACGTTCCCGTCGAAACAGCCTGACTACTGGCTGGATAACATAGCGGTTGAACGTATTCACAATCCACTTCCAATGCAGGGCCAGGTGCAAGCCCAAGACCAGCACGGAGGCATCTGAAAGCGTATGATGCAGCCCTTCCCACACCGGGTTGCGCTCAATGGAAATGCCCAAAAACGCCAGCACGCTTTCGGAAATCATCAGCCCGCTGAACAAGGCGCCGGTCATCAAAACCAAGAACAGCAGGTTGACGATATAGTTCAGACGGGAGGCATGCCACAGTTTTTTGAAGAACGAAAGCGTGATGCGCACAATCCATTCCCAATGCAGAACGAGATGGGTGAGCAGCGCCGCCAGGAAGGCCACTCCCAGCCATTCGTGAAGCGTCATGCCGGTCAGGTCGGGGTTGGCAATGATGAGAAAGGCGCTAAAAACGAACAGGTCTACAAACAAGTTGGTTTTTGCAGAAGCGGACATGCGAAAACTCCTTCAGGGATACGATGCAATTGTTGATTGACAACCGTCATTCTAAGTTCGGTGCCTGTGAAGCCCCCAAGAAAAACCTGTGAAGAGGCTGTGAAAGGGTGCTGAAAAGATGGGCAAGAAGAGAAGGTGATACAATTTTGCTCATGAGGCGCCCATTAACCATTGGTTTTATTTCTGCCTGGCCGATTTACCAGGGAACAACCATTGACCGGTATGCCCAATCCTTGATTCAGGGAATCAGCGCAGCAGCGCGTGAAATGGGGTGCAGTCTTTTGCTGGGATGCGGTTTTAGCGTTACCGGAAACGATGCCCAACGGCGCAGTTTTTGGCCGGTGCCTGGCCCAGGAGTGGATTTTGTGCCGGTTGGCCCCTGGAATACCGATGGTCTCATCATCGTCCCTGATGAGTTGACCGAGAATCAGTTGGAATACGTCCGCGATTTACAGGTCTCTGGTTTCCCGGTTGTCTTCACCACCCCCGAAGGGCCGGGTCCGCTGGTTAAGGTAGATAACGCGGGGGGAATCTGGCAGGCTTTTACCCATTTGATTGAGCATGGACATCGCCAAATTGCCTTTATCGCAGGCAACGCCAATGGGCGCGGCGATAGCCGGGAGCGACTGGCAGCCTATCGTGAGGCGCTCACCGATGCCGGCTTACCCCTGGATGAGCGTTTAATTGCGTTTGGCGAACACCGCCGGGAGGGCGGGGCCGCTGCCATGCAACAAATCCTTGCCAGCGGTGCGCCCTTTAGCGCCGTCATAGCCAGCAATGACCTTTCTTGTTTGGGCGCCATTGATGCGCTGACTGCCGCCGGACGGCGCATTCCGCAAGATGTGGCTGTGATTGGGTTTGATGACATTCTCGATGCCCGCGCGCTTTCCCCTTCTCTGACCACCATTCGCCATCCCACCTTTACCTTAGGCCGTCAGGCGGTGCTGACCTTGTTGGAATATATTCGTGGTGAGCGCCGCGGAAACACACAAGTGATTGTGCCGCCTCGTCTGATTATTCGGCAATCGTGTGGCTGTCGCCCGAGTCACCAGGAGTCTATGTTTGCTGAAGAATTTACTCTGGATGAACTCGCGCAGGAGATGGCCGAAGCCGCGCTCATTGAAGCGCGCAACAGCCTGCCCGAAGAGTTACAGAATCAGACGGCCTCTTTTCTGAATCACTTTGCCGAGAGCCTGCTTCGCCACGAGGTTGCTCCTTTTTTGGAGGAGTTGAGCCGCGCTTTGGCTTGGACAGAGCAGCGCGGGGAGGACGCCCATCTTTGGCAGGCAGCTGCCGGGGTGTTGCTCCAAAAACTCAATACCCTACCACAGGCTTCTGATTCTGAGTTTGCCATGCGTTTGTTAGACCGTGCTCGCTTGGAAATTAGCGACCACATCCAACGGCAGACGACCCGCTCCATGTTAAGCCATTTGGATATGAGCGCCCAGCTAGGGCAATTGACCGCTGAATTGCTCTCGGCGATGAACATTGACCAGAGCGCCGAAATCCTGACCCGGCACTTGCCGCGCGTGGGGATACAGAGTGCGCTTGTGGCGTTGTATGAATTGAATGGCGAAGAACTTGCTGATAACGCGGTTGTCTTGTTTGTCGCCGGTATGCCCACTGCGTATAACGGACTGCGCTTCGAAACCCGTACATTTCCGCCGTCAGAAATCTATCCCCTCCATCGGCCTGTTCAACTCACTATTTTGCCGCTGAACGTGGATGAACATACAACCGGCTTTGTCTCGTTCGAGGCGCACAACCCGGAGTTGTGTGCAGCCATCGTTCACAACTTGGCAGCCGCCCTGCGTACCAGTCGGTTGTATCAGGACGCACTCGAAGGCCGACGCTTGGCGGAGGAAGCCAACCGACTCAAGAGCCGCTTCCTCTCTATGGTGAGCCATGAATTGCGCACGCCACTGAGCCTGATTGTGGGTTTGAGCGAAATGGCGTTACGGGCTAAAGAAGTAGAAAAGCGGGATTTGGAACAAATCAACACCAGTGCGCAACACCTGGCGCGTCTGATTGGCGATGTGCTGGACTTAGCCTCGAGCGAAGCCGGGCAGCTGCGCATTTTGCGTGAACCGTTGGATTTGGCCGAGGTCTTACGCGTGGCTGCGGACATCGGTGCGGAATTGGCTGCCGAAAAAGGTCTGGCTTGGCAGGCTGATTTCCCTGCTCAGGGCCCCTGGGTGTTGGGTGACCGCACCCGCCTGCGCCAGGTGACTCTGAACCTGATTAGCAATGCCGTCAAGTTTACGACCAAGGGGCAAGTGCGGCTTTCGGTCTCCGTGGAAAATGGACAAGTGCTGATTGCGGTGAGCGATACCGGCATTGGCATTCCGGTCAGTGAACAAGAGACCATCTTTGGTGAATTTTATCGCGCGAGCCGGGCCGTGGAGAGCGGCGTAGGCGGTATAGGCTTAGGTCTGGCCATTACCAAAGAGTTGATTGAACAACACGGTGGAAAAATTTGGGTTCGCTCGCCGGGCGCGCTGGGCTGTGGCTCCACGTTTACGTTCTCTCTCCCTCTGCTTGCCGGAGACCAACATTTACCCTCGGTGTTTGCGGCGGCTGAGCCAAACGTACAGGTGTTCGTGCTTACCGAAAGTGATGCTTCCACAGAACAATTGACCTGCTATCTGCAAAAACAGGGATTTGGTGTTGCAATCTGCCGCCTGGATGAACAGCCCGATTGGCTGGCGCAAGTGACCGCGCTTGCCCCGGCTGCGTTGATTTTGGATGAACGCTTGGCCGCGCGCGAAGGCTGGGCGATAGCCGGCATCTTAAAGCGCCAACCCCTCACTGCGCATATACCGGTGCTGGCATATTCTCTCAATCAAGACCAGAACCAAGGTGCATTGCTCGAATTGAATTACTTACATAAACCCTTACAAGCCGAGCAATTGGCCCAAGAATTGGCGCAACTCCTGCGGCCTGCTTCTCACCCTCAGACGGTTTTGGTGGTTGATGATGACCCTGGCGTCCTTGACCTGCACGCACGCCTGGT
>QEXW01000081.1 GCA_003130845.1 Anaerolineae bacterium | reverse complement strand
TGCCATTGCAGCGCCTCCGCTGAATACAACCCCGTTTCTTTAAGGTCGATTCGCCCCTTTTTCGACAGTTTCAACGGTTGGTTTTAGCGGCAGCGGCGGGACAGGCAAGACGCCTTCGCCAAAAAATCACTCGGCTGGCTCGCGGCGCATACCCTGAAGCGGCGAAGCCGCTGTCCGCTGCAAACGGTGTTGGGCGCACTTTTGGAATGCAAGACATCAAACCCAAACACCAGTGTCATCGTCCTTTTGAGCAGATTTTATCTGCAACTTTGCCTTCGACCATAACCCAAAAACTGCGACTTACCAGAATGCTATGTATTAAAAGAAATCTGACCTTGCCAAAGAACAAACTCTGTTGCAGGAAAGAACTTTTGCCAAGCAAAGCTTTTGGACACCAGACCATCTACTGCCGTAAAATCTTATCCATTGCTTTTCCTTTTGCAAGTTCATCAATCAATTTGTCCAAATAGCGTATTTTTTGCATAAGTGGATCTTTGATTTCTTCCACGCGAACGCCACACACTACGCCTGTGATCAGCGTTCGCTTCGGATTCATCGCTGGGGCCTGAGCAAAAAAGGTTCGTAAATCATTTCCCTTTTCGATTTGCTGTCGTAGTTCTGTTTGGTTATAGCCAGTCAACCAGAAGATAATTTGGTCAACTTCTTCTTTTGTGCGGTTTTTTCGTTCCGCTTTTCGAATGTATAGTGGATAAATATCTGCAAATTTATATCCAAAAACCCGCTCATTAGACTTGTTGTTCATTGCTAAAAAGCTCCTCTTAACTTTTTGCTTTGCAAGGGGAAGCGCCCAACGGCCTGCGCTTCACCTGCGCCGCGAAGCGCAGCGGAGCGGCGTCAGGTGCAAGCGCGTGTTGGGCAACATTTACTTCAATGGAATGCTGAACTCCCAAGGGCCTTTGTATGTCAAAAACTGATTCGATATCATTTCCCAAAAATCTTTCTCGTTTATTCCGGTTATTCTAAGATTGGACGCTCCATTCTCTTCTGTACACTCGATCGCTATTTCTTTCCCTTGCATTGCTAACTCCCTCTGCACCATACTATAGAAAGCGCAAAATTGTCCCTCGCGAGGAAAGGTATACATCGAATAGATTACAAGACGTACATTGCCTTGTTGTGAAATTGTACTATTCGTTACGTTCTCTAAAACAAACTCCAATCTGCGACATTCATACTCAATGCTTGCCGGAATAACTTCCTCTACCGGAACTCCGCTATCTGGGAGAAAATCAGGATTCCTTCTTATCAGGTTTTCATTCTCCGAGACGTTTGTGGAATATTCAAAAAGTTTTCTAGAGCCGAGCGACAAATATTTCTCTCCAATTCCTAATTCTGCATGGTAGATTACCCATTCGCCCAGCAACTGATTTAGAGATTCCTGATTAAATTTGGGCTGTTGGTAACACACATACACTGTAGCCACATTGTCATCGACTTTCAAGTTAGCAACACTTATTTCAACGTTGTTAACCACTTGTGTCAAGATTTCGGATTGAGTATAACGTTGTAAAGCCTGAGCCGTCGTGTAATTATGTCCTGAGGTTGTTGCGATCGCAGTTGGCGCTTCTTGAGCATTTTCGCTTTGCATTGTGGTTTCCGTAAAATTCGCTTCAATTGGAAAAATCTCTTCGGGTTGAGAAGGTCTAGATAAAATTCTTTGCGCCGAAACGCTCATTGCTGTCCCTAATGCAATAGCAATCAGAGAAAGGGAAAAAAAGAAACGAGTTTTCATCGGTCACCTCCTGAAAAGTCAGCGCGCAATACAGTTGTTGTTATAGTACAAAGGGGCAATCGTTGCCGGTGGAGGATAGGGAGGCACAATCGTTCCCGTAAGAGATACTCCACCACATGCTAGAGCGGGTGGGAAATAAGGCCCATCCTGCCCATACATGCGAGTATAGATATAATTTCCATTCTGGATAGAGCCAGGAGAGTGTTCAGGATGCCAATCCACATTATAGCCGGTACCTCCCCAGCGAATACTGCCTTCAACATATGCATATCCACTCGATTGATTAATTGTCCTTTCCCACTGGGCAAAACATCTGTCTGACTCACGCAATTCAACTAGACCAAGACCAGGTAGCGGTTTGCTATCATGAGTTCTTGCATCATCACCACATCCCATTGGTAAAGCATAATATCCATTGCAAGTACTTCCCCAGCACAATGGCGTAGCACTGGGTGTTGGTGTCCTTGTAGGCGTACGCGTTGGCGTTCTGGTGGGCGTGCGAGTAGGGGTTTGGGTTGGCGTCCTTGTGGGCGTTCTTGTAGGTGTTCTGGTCGGAGTTCGAGTAAGTGTTCGTGTGGGAGTTCTAGTCGGTGTTCGCGTTCTGGTTGCCGTAGAGGCTACCAATGGTGCGGCAAGCGTACTCTCCCATGGCGCCAACCCCAACAGTGAGAATAGCATTACGATCAGAATCGCAAGAAGGGAAAGACTTTTCGGTAGTTTCATATGCTCTCCTTTCAGTTGCCCAACGGCTCACGCTTCAGCCGCCGCCCGAAGGGCGGTCGGCTGGAAGCGGGGGTTAGCCGCCTTCATTCTCTACGAAGAGCAATTTCCACAACATACCATTGACCATTCCTAGAGCCCCAGAACAAATACCTACCTTGCCCGTATTGAACAGACCACAAGACGGGTTCGCAACAATATGCAATTGCTATTTCATCGAAATCGGGACCGACTCTCCAGCCGTCATACACAACGAAATACTTGCCATCTTTCTGTCCTATGAAGATCAATTTGTCGGCCAAGCCATAGGGCCGATATGCCTTGTCCAAACCGTAAAGTTGGCGAACGTCCGATTCGTCATAGACAATCGTAGCGGTGTTGCCATCCGAAAATTCCCACACAGCCTTGCCACCGATATTTTGTAGGGATACATTGGGAGAGTATGAAGTAAACTCGCCGTACAAAGACTGAATGACTTGGCCGTTCTTGTACAGTGTGTACTTCTCTTTCGGAAACAAGCCACCACTCAAACTCGCCCGATAGATATCCTGACCTATGGTCAATTGAAGACTCTCCATATCATCAAGACGAGTCCCAAAGTTTGCCTTTTCGCTTTCGTCCCAGAGAGGCATAGAATGACCAAAGCAGGTTTCGGCCTGCTTCCAATCGAAGCCTTGGGAAATTGCACACTCTTGCCAAGTCACGCCAATATCTTCAGGATTAGCAATCCCCAAGCCTAGAGATTGGCGCGACGCACAACTTGCTTGCCCCAAAGTAGTCAACAAAGTCACAATCAATAGCAGTACAGAACGTTTCTTCATCCCAATCTTCATCCCAATATGTGTTCTGTGTCCCCTGTAAAGGCGGCTAACGCCCCGCGCTTCAGCCGCACCGCGAAGCGCAGCGGAGCGGCGTCGGCTGGAAGCGCGTGTTGGGCCGCCCAAGCCGAACGGAATTACCATAATTCATGTTCGCCTCACCTTGAAAGGCCGCTCATTGCGCGGCCTACCTGTTTTGCCTGGGCATCGTGAAGAAGGTGGCAGCCAGCGGCAGGATAATCCATGCCAGGATAGAGATCACAAGGCCGCTTTCCTTTCCAGGCAAGATGAGCCTCAATCCACTCAAAGCCAGCGCTAGCATAAGTATAAGCCCTGCCGCGAGTATCCACGCTCGTTGCTCGCCCCTCCCAACGGTCGAAACCAGCACCGTCGCAAGCGCTCCGCCAACAAAGGCTAGTGTCTCGCGTACATTAAGCGGCGAGTAGTTGGCCTGGCCCACTTCGAAAAACGCGAATGCCCCCAAGGTGACCACCCCGGCCAGCAGGCCGCGCCATAGGCGCGCACCCAATGCCCAGGCGGTGATTGCTGCTCCGAAGATAATCAGCGCCGGGGCGAGGCCAAAGAAGATTAAAGTTCCCCAGCTTGAAAAGGAGCCTGGGCTGAAGATGCTCATCGCCTGCACCGCTGCTCCAAGAGCGATCGCCATGGCCAGATATACGATGAAAAGCCCTGCTAGCCCACCGAGTGTTGTAAGGAATAATCTTCGCCCCCAACTTAGGTTTGCCATAGATCCTCCTGGTATTGTCGACTTTGCAGGTGGTGGAAGCCACCGTCATTTCGGATAGAGTACCTCTTATGCCACGCGATATGGCATGGCTGCACACACTGAAAATGTCGTTGCCCATCCTGCTCCTCTTCGGTGATAGATGTTCACCGAAGAGGAGCACATATTGAGCTTGAGCAAGGAGTACGTTACCTTATTACCTTTACCCAATCCACACCCAACGCCGATGTCCCGTCCATGGTTTGTGCCTGGAGCAGAGCCTCTGTCGAGCTCTGGTCAAGCTGTAGGTCAACGGTGTTGAAGTGGAGGACCAGATCGAGCCTGCCGTCGCCGTTCACGTCTTTAAGCGAGACCATGGGCGTACCGTTTGACCGCAGCGCCACAGGAGCACCCGCCAACGTGACGGTGGAAGGATCAATCACCATGGCATCAAACCCGGGAGCGCTCAGGATTGCCGCGGGCACTGTACCTTTACTTCGTAGGTTGATGCTATTGGGGTCACTACCCGGCTTGATGTCCAGTGGCACCGTCTGAATGGAGTGGATAATCTCCAAGTTGCCGGTGCGGTCGGCGGACGCGTATTTCACCAGCGCGGCACAGGCAAAACTGAACGGTGAGGTGTAGACTTGCGGCTGGCCTGAGATCCCTTTCAGCAGGTAATAGGTAGCGGCGACTCCCGATCCATCTGGTTGATCCTGTGCACTCAGGGTAACTTCGCACTGACGGCCAGCGGCCAAATGGAGCGTCAGCCCAGTGTTCGGCGGCTCTTGATCCGACGCGGCAGAGCCGGCGACAGTCGAATCAGGGCTGACCTCCTGGTCGGTCACCCCGTCGGCATCCCGGTCAATCTGCAGACGTAGGGAAGCGAGATCTTGGCCAGAGGTGAAAGCGAGCCGCAGCTCCGCCCCGAGCGGAGCGTTAACCTGGAAGACCGCCTGCCCATTTATCCGGTCGTCCGAATAAGTGCGGACTCGTAAGCGCATCCCGCTCAGATCGGTCACCCTCAGGTGAGCCGTGTAGGAGTCCGCCTCGTTGAAGAAGAAGGTCTGCGTGTCGCTGATGGAATAGTAGGTGCCACCCGGCACTGCGTTGTAGTACACCGAGAGGGGCTCTTGGAGCGGTCGGCCCAGCAGGTTCCCCTCGCTGTCCTCCACGAAGGCCTGCAGCGGCCCGAGCACCTCTAACTCGATGCCCGAGAGCGGCTCTGGGGTATCGCTTAGTCCGTTGCTTTGAGTGATCACTGCGGCGCTTGGCTGGGCAGTTGCCGCCAGACCCGGCCAGTCGTCCGGGACGGCTTCGGGTTGGCGCGAGCCCGACTGAGTTGTGAATGAGGCAATTGATACACTCGCTGCACTTGGCGTGGTGCCCAGGAACGAGAGAACGAAGTCCATCACCGCCTCATCTTTCGGAAGATTCCCGTGTTCCACATCATGGGCGTAAGCATTAGGGATGCCATTGCGGTAGTCGAAGTTTTTGTCAGGGTTGTAAACATCGGCTGAATGGAGTGGAACCGTGCCGTCGCCGTTGGCCTTCATCACTTCGTAAGCGACGCGGCAGTTAAAGATCCACAGGAAGCAAGCGTTGTATTCTCGGATTTGATCAGGGGTATCAAGAGAATCGCCGACCACGCGATAGAACTCGACGTCTGGATCGGCTAGGGTCAGATTGTCATACGCCTGATGGAAGGCCAGATTCGTGTCCATCAACTGCGCGTTGCGATGGGCGCGTACGATAGCGGACCACTGTGCGTAAGGTTGAGGTCCCTCGGGCTTGCCATCGCCATTTGTATCCCGGTCAATCACCAGTGGCGGGTCTTCAGCCGTATCGAAATCCGGGCCGGGCAGGATCTGATAGGCGGAGGGGAAGTTGGTGAGGATCTTCTGCGCAGTCGCCGGGTTTGTGATGCAACCAAGGACAGGCACTTCTATGAAACATGGCGTCTGATATTCCAGCATGCCCAGTATCTTGGGCGCTCCGAGAATAGGCGTCCCTAGGGTGACTACTCGGCGCACTTTGCCCACGCTCTCCGCCCGGGCAAGCGCGGTGCGTGCCACCAGGCCACCCATGGAATGCGCCAGAATATCCACCCGCTCTGCCCCTGTCTGAGTGCGCACCTCGTCCACGTAATCAAGTAGTTCTGTGGCCAGAAACTCAATATCCTTGCGCCAATCGTAGCGGGGGAAGGGGAAGAGGTCCACCCCCTCTTGATATCCTGCTTCCGCCAGAGTATTCATAGTCGTCTCGTAAATGTCAGCAGTGTAAGGAATAATACCCCCAACACGGACTTTTTCTGAGCGGATGATATCATCCGGGTGGATAGTTGTGTAGGCAGGGTCATTCGGATCAAAAGGGGACATGCCATCGGGCGCAAGACGCAGGACGTTCAAAAACTCATCGCTGTCGCTGTCCAAAATGTCTTGCATGCGCGGCCATACTTCACCGTAGTCGTTGAACAGCCTCGAGCCACCCACGCCGGGGATGAAGATCAACGGCACTTTCGCCTTCTGTTCGGCGCCCGGGCGGCACTGCGTGTCAGGATCGGATACCGTTTCAAAACGGATGTTGTCAACGAATACAGCCGAGTCGTAAATGTGGTCGCCTTGATCAAAGATTGACAGGTACAGGTTATGGGTGCCAGAGGCAACCTGCGTAGCAGCCTGGAGCAGCACGGTAGCACCATCATAAGTAGTACCTGATGCGTTGATCTCATTCATGCCAGTGACACCGGTACTGTTAATGCTGATCACATTGCCGTCTTGGTCAAACGCAAAGTTATCGGGAGCCTGGATGGTGAAACCTGCGACCCAGGTTGACCGATCCAATTCGGCGATGAAGGCGTCGTTGAAGACCGAGCCCACAAACTCCGGGAATTCTTCTGAATAGAAAGCGAAATCGAGTCGCAGACAGTTTGCTCCGGCAGGCGTAGCCAAATTGATTTCCAAGATGGTAACATCAAAGGCTGAATTTCCCCGGCCAGGTAGGGCCGGCCCGCCAACGTTGGAGCTGCTTGACCCGCTTGTGTTGGCGTCATCAGCAATTAATGCATTGCCCGAAGTGAGAATACCAAAGGTCGTGCCGTGGGTGGGGAAGAAACTCAGCGCATCAGAAGTGCTATGAGGTGTGCCAGATGGCGGCACGGCCACGAAACGAGCTGATACTAACGTGGATAGGTCAGCTACCATGGCCTGGGCCAAGGTTAATGCCCCTGTATCGTTGTTTGAGACAGGGAGAATGGATGCTGCCAGCAACGTGCCTCTCGGTTGATTCGCCGATACAAGAACAGCAACAATGCTGAGAAGTGTGAAGAGTTTGGCTCGGATGTTCATTTTGCAGTCTCCTTTCGCGTGTGCTGAAATTTGAGCTATTGCGGACCGCAAAGTGAAGCAAAACACTGCGGTGGGCGGCCCAACGGCAAGCGTTAGCGGCGGGCGGGGGACTTGGCGGGAAAAAGCCAAAGGGCGAACCCGCTTTCGGGGCTGAATCCCCT